>JAYWAX010000347.1:0-4970 GCA_043782125.1 Acetobacteraceae bacterium
CCCGCGGCTGATGCGGGAGGTGGTGCGCTTCTTCGTCGAAGGCCGCGGCGCGCTGACCTTTGGCGTCACGACGGCGCAGGTCTTCTGCCGCTCGACGCCGGAAAAAGCCAGCCCGGACCTACAGCTTTTATTCACGCCGGCGAGTTACGATCCGGCAAAATTCGGCGCGCTGGAACGCGAGGACGGCATGACCGTGGCGGTATGCCCGGTGCGCCCGGACAGCCGCGGCACGATCATGGCGCGCGCTGCCGATCCGGCGATGGCGCCGGTCATTACGCCGAATTATTTGTCCGATCCGAACGACGCGCGGGTGCTGAGCGCGGGACTGCGGTTCGCGCGAGAGATTTTCGCGTCGCCCGCCATCGCGGCCTGCAGCGTGGAGGAAACGCTGCCAGGCCCAGGGGTGCAGACTGACGAGGAGATCGCGGCGTACGCGAGAAATTTTGGCAATACGATTTATCACCCCGTCGGCACCTGCCGCATGGGAAGCGGTCCCTCGGCCGTGGTGGACGACCGGTTGCGGGTGCATGGGATCGCGGGGCTGCGGGTCATCGATGCGTCGATCATGCCGACGCTGACGACGGGAAATACGAACGCGCCGACAATCATGATCGGGGAGAAAGGCGCGGCGATGATCCGGGCGGATCTGACGGCGTAACCTGAAGCCACCGTGCCGAGGGCCGCGCTATTTCGGCATCCCGATGCGGCGCCCGGCACCTTTCGGCAGTTCCGCCGGGGCGTGTTTCGCGACCGCCGCCGCCAGCGCCGCGCCCTGTTCCGCCGGGAACGGCGAAACCCGGCGCACGCCCATGTCGATATGCAATGCCATCAGTTCCTGCACCGCCGAGCGTTCTCCGCTTTCGACGTGAAACATCTCATGGAAATAATGCAGGCGCTTCGCATCGGCGCCCAACAGCCAAACGCGGACCAGGACGCGATCGCCAAGGCGAACCTCTCGTTCATAGACCGTGTGGGTTTCGGCGGTGAAACAGGAATTGCCGGTCCGCTCCCGGTAATCGTCGCCAATGCCCAGATGGGCATAGAGTTTGTCCGTCGCGAGATCGAAGATCACGACGTAAAAAGCAAGGTTCAGATGACCGTTGGAATCGATCCACTCGGGACGGACGACATCTTCGTATTCAAGGACATGGCTGCTCATGATGCGCCGCACCTTGTTGCGGCGCGGGAGCCGGGTCAAGTTCGGGCACGAAAATAATTTCGGCACGCGACAGGATCAGTTCTGGGTATGACCGCTATTTCCACGCCATTGCATGCTTCGCGCGGCCTCGCCATCGCCACCATCGTGCTGGGAACGGCGATTTCCACATTGGCCAATACCATCGCCTCAATCGCGTTGCCGAGCATGGCGCACGATCTCGGCGCTTCGCCGTCGGCGTCGATCTGGATCGTCAACGCGTATCAGTTGGCGGTCACGGTCAGTCTGCTGCCGCTCGCGTCTTTGGGCGATATTCTGGGATATCGGATTGTTTACCTCTGGGGCCTCGCGGTGTTCACAATCGCGTCGCTGGCCTGCGGGCTCGCCGACTCGCTGCCGATGCTGGTGGCGTTCCGGGTGGCGCAGGCGGTCGGGGCGGCGGGCCTGATGAGCGTGAATTCCGCCTTGCTGCGCTTCATTTTTCCGCCAGAGCGTCTGGGCGCGGGCATGTCGGTCATGACCCTGACGGTGGCGGTTTGTTCGGCGTCGGGTCCATCGGTCGCCGCCGCCATTTTATCAATCGCATCGTGGCACTGGCTGTTCGCCTTCAACGTGCCTCTGGGCGTGGTTGGTTTCTGCCTGGCGTGGAAGGCCGCGCCGCGCAATCCACCGACCGGCCATCGCTTCGACAAGCCAGGCGCGGTGCTGAACGCGCTGACGTTCGGGCTGCTGTTGATCGGCTTCGATGGATTGGGCCATGGCGCCCATCCGCTGCTGGTTGTGGCGGAACTTGGGGCGGGCGCGATCGCCGGAGTCATATTCGTGCGGCGGCAGAACGGTCTGACGGCGCCGATGTTGCCGGTGGATTTGTTCCGTGTGCCGGCCTTCGCGCTGTCGGTCGCGACCTCGGTTTGCACCTATGCCGCGCAGACGATCGCGCAGATCGCGTTGCCGTTTTATTTTCAGGTGGCGGGCGGCGCGACACAGGCGGCGGTGGGGCTGATGATGACGCCGTGGCCCGCAGTGATCATGATTGTCGCGCCCGTGTCGGGACGATTGTCGGATCGTTATCCGGCGGGCTTGTTATGCGGCGTGGGGCTCGCGGTGTTGACGGGCGGGTTGTGCCTGATGCTGCGGATCGCGCCCGATGCGTCGCTGGCGGATGTGGCGTGGCGGATGGCGCTGTGCGGGATCGGGTTTGGGTTTTTCCAGTCGCCGAATGTGCGGGCGATCGTGTCGGCGGCGCCGGCAAACCGGAGCGGGGTCGCGAGCGGCATGATGTCCACCGCGCGCCTGACGGGACAGACGATCGGGGGCGCGGTCGTGGCCATGATTTTCGGCTTCATGCACGGCGATATCGCGGCGGGCGTCCACCTGGCGTTGATCGTCGCGGTGGTGGCGTCTGGCGTGGCGTGTGTGCTCAGTTTTCTCAGACTGCGGTGAAGCGGGTCCAAAGGATCATCCGGCCAGGCCGGCGACCCACCGGAACAGTCCGATATGTGACAGATCGTTCCAGGTGGCGAAGACGAACAAGCCGCCAAGCACCGCGATTCCCGCGCGGAACCCGTATTCCTGCGCCCGCCGCGGCAAGGGCCGGCCGGTCAGCGCCTCTACCAAATAGAACAGCAAATGCCCGCCATCCAGGACCGGGATGGGGAAGAGGTTGATCAAGCCGAGATTGACCGACAGGACGGCGATAAACGAGATCAGGCTGGCCATGCCAAGTTCCGCCACCTGGCCGGACAACTGCGCGATCCGTAGGGGGCCGCCCAGTTCTTCGGTGCCGCGCTGTCCCGAGATCATTTGGGCCAGTCCGGCGAAGGTTTCGGTGGTCACGTTCCAGGTCTGGGTCACACCGCCCACAATGGAATCAACGAAGCCTTGCTTCTGGTAATCGACGACACCGCCACGGATGCCGAGAAGCCCGATTTTTCGTCCGTTGGCCTCGCGTGCCTCGGTCGTCACGGCCACGTCCTGCCGGGCGCCGGCGCGCGTCACGGTCATACTCAGGGTTTCCAGCGGATGCGCGACGACGAAGCGTTGAATGTCTTCGAAGGAACGGATTGTCTGGCCTTGGATGATCTCGATCCGGTCGTTGACCTGAAGACCGGCGCGGGCGGCCGCGCCATTGGGCAGGACCTCGCCCACGACCGGCAATGTCACGGGCCGGCCGACGGCCATGAACAGGCCGGCAAACAGAACGATGGCCAGCGCGAAATTGGCAACCGGGCCCGCGGCGACGACGATGGCGCGGGACAGCACCGGCTTTTCGTGGAAGGTCAGACCAGGTTTCCAACTGGCGCGGACCTCGGCCGAAACTTCTTCCGGGCGTTCCTGCCCGTGTAGCTTCACATAGCCGCCCAGAGGCAGCCACGAGATGCGCCATTCCGTGCCGCGCTTGTCGCGCCATTGCGCGATGCTTTTGCCGAAGCCGACGGAGAAGGCCTCGACATGGACCCCGCGCCAGCGCGCCGCGAGGTAGTGGCCGAGTTCGTGGAAGAACACGAGAACACCCAGCACCACCACGAAGGCGGCGGCGGTGCGTGCGATATCGGGGAAAAGATGCGGCACGGGCGGGCTGTTCTTTCAGAATAATTCGGGCGGCGAAAACAAAACTCAGGCGGCGCGCGCGGCGGCGAAGCCTGAGGCGACACGACGGGCGGCTTCGTCGAGCGCGACGACATCGGCAAGGGTCGGGGCGTCCGGCGTGCCCATGGCGTCCAGCACCCGTTCGACGGTGGCCGCGATATCCAGAAAGCCGATCTTGCGTTGCAGGAAGCTTTCGACCGCGACCTCATTCGCCGCGTTGAGGATCGCGGGCGTGCCGCCCCCCGCTTTCAGGGCGTCGCGGCACAGGCGCAAAGCGGGGAAGCGGATGGGGTCGGGCTGTTCGAATTCCAACCGCGCGATCGCCGCCAGGTCGAGGCGCGGCGAGGTCGTCGCCATCCGCTCCGGCCACGCCAGGGTATGGGCGATGGGGATCCGCATGTCGGGGGAGCCAAGCTGCGCCATCACCGAGCCGTCATGGTAACAGACCATGCCGTGGATGACGGATTGCGGGTGGACCAGGATGTCGATCTGCGTTTCATGCAGACTGAAAAGGCGCGCCGCCTCGATCAGTTCAAGGCCCTTGTTCATCATGGTGGCGGAATCGATGCTGATTTTCGCGCCCATGGACCAGACGGGATGACGCAGGGCGGTTTCCACGGTGGCGCGGGCCATGTCTTCCAGCGGCGATGTCCGGAACGGTCCGCCGGACGCGGTCAGGATAATGCGTTCGATGGCGCCGTGGTTGCCGTCGGCCATCGACTGAAAGATGGCGTTGTGTTCGGAGTCCACGGGCAGCAGGGTCGCGCCAGCCTCCGCCACGGCGCGCAGCATGACCTCGCCCGCGCAGACCAGGGCTTCCTTGTTGGCCAGCGCGACGGCCTTGCCGCGGCGGATCGCGGCCAAAGTGGATGCGAGGCCCGCCGCGCCGGTGATCGCGGCCATGGTCCAGTCGGCGTCGAGCGCTGCGGCTTCCACCACCGCCTCAGGCCCAGATGCGCAAACGATGCCGGTGCCCGCCAACAGGTCGCGCAGCTCGGCATAGGCGGCGTGATCGGCGACGACGGCGCGTTCGGCGCGCAGGGCGATGGCCTGTTGGGCCAGAAGCCTGGCGTTGCGGCCCGCGACCAGGGCGCGGACCTGGAATCGTCTGGGCGTGGCGCCCAGAAGCAGGTCGATCGTTTGCGTACCAACGCTGCCGGTCGAGCCAAGCACCGTGACATGCCGCGTAACGGTGTCCGATCTGGGTGTCATCGCCAAAGGACTA
>JAYWAX010000348.1:0-4964 GCA_043782125.1 Acetobacteraceae bacterium
AATTCTCCGGGGTTTTCGGCGGCCGGGTCAATTCGTCGAGGCGGGCTTCAAGCGTCGCGATTTTCTCATGGGCCGCGGCGAGTTGCGCGAACAGCGCCAGGATCAGCGCGTCCTTTTCTTCATGGCTCAGGCGGGTGAGATCGGGCGGGGTCACCCGGCGGTTAGAATCGACTCGACCGTAACCGTGTCAAATGAATTGTGGCGTGCGCCTGACGGAAACACGGCGCATGGGACGGGGCGACCATCAGGGGGTTATCGTCACCCAGGTGAGCAATTACAAATATTGTGAGCGGCGAGCTCCATATCAGCAACACCAAGAACGTAACCCGAGCAGGCGCGTTTTTCCGAAAATGAAGCTTCGGTAAAGCAAGCTCTGGCCAGATCACTTGCCGTTTCAAACGCCCCGACAGGCTGTAGCTCCGCGAGGGCCGGCCTAATCATACCCGCTGAGACAATGAAAGAGACAAGCGCCTTACTGGAAAGCATTGACGCTGCAAAGCGCAAGATGAAATCGGCTCGAGATTTCATTTGTGACAAGGCCACTTCTCCTGTGCAGCAGCGATGAAATCGGGAGTGTCCGAATTTCTGTGTGCGGGGCGTTTTCGGTCTCACCCACCATTGGGTGACCGACTGTAAGCGGTCGGTGATCATGTCGGCCAGGCAGGATGCGTGCCCACATCTGTTCCTTCGTCCCGACCTGCCATCGCCCCGGCGGCCGCGCCTGGCCGTGTCAAATCCGCCGTCTTCGGCGGGACCGGAGCCACGCGCAGCGACCGCTTGGGAGCGAGCATGGCGAGGCCCCATGATTTGTCACGGCCATGCTGGACTCGGGTCGCGATCGCGACTTGTCCTTGCAGTTCCATCTGTCATTCCTCCGATACCATGGATCTTCCGCGACCTCAGTCCGTTAACGCCGGCCGGCGGCGGCGCCACGGCATCGCACTCTCGTAGGCATGCGCGGCGCGAAAGACTGTCGGCTCGGTGAACGGCTTTCCGGCCAACTGCATGGATATGGGCAGCCCGCCCTCGCCGAAGCCGGTGCAAACGCTGATCGCCGGAAAGCCCGTGACGTTGAAGGGCATGGTGAATGACGGCTTCTCCATGTTCGCCCATTTCGTCACGTCGGCGATGCGCGGCGCTTCCCCTTGCGCGGCGGCGCTGACGACGATGTCCAGGTTTTCCATCGCCGCCGCCATTTCCTGACACAGCACACGGCGGCGGCGCGCCGTTTGCACCATGGTGGGGCCGCTGACCGTCGCGGCGAGCGCGACACGATCGCGAAACAATTCTCCGTAATCCATGAACCGCTCGCGCAACCAGGGGGCGTGCAGCGCAAAGGCCTCCGTGATCATGATCAGATGCCCGGCCGCGTGATAATCCGCCGCTGGCGACAGGGTGATATCGCGTACCTCGGCGCCTTCCTTCCGGAAGAAGTCCATCGCCGCGTCGATCCCCGCGCGTGTGGCGTCCGACGCGCGGTGGTCGGTTTCGAAGAAGTGGCGGATGACCCCGATGCGCAGCCCCTTCGCACCTTTCCCCAAATCGGCGGTGAAATCCGCCACCGGACGATTGGCGCTTGCCGGATCGGCCGGATCGTGGCCCGCGAAGCCTTGCAGCAGCAACGCGCAATCCTCCGCCGTCCACGCCATCGGGCCCGCGTGATCCAGCGTATAGGCCAACGGCAGGATCCCAACCCGGCTGGACAGGCCATAGGTCGGCTTGATCCCCGCGATGCCGCACAACGCCGCCGGTCCACGGATGGAACCGCCGGTGTCGGAACCGGTTCCGCCCAAAATCAGGCCAGCGGCGACGGCCGCGCCGGTGCCGGACGACGATCCAGCGGTGAAGTCGTCAGTGTTCCAGGGATTGCGCGCGGGCGGCCAGGGCAAATCGAACGATGGTCCGCCGAACGCGAATTCATGCGTCGCGAGTTTCCCCAACATGACCGTGCCCGCCTCGGCCCATTTCTGAACCGTGCGCGCGTCCCGCGCGGGCACATTGTTTTCCAGCAGCTTCGAATGCGCGGTCGTCCGAATTCCGGCGGTGTTATATATGTCCTTGTGCGCGATCGGGATGCCATCCAACGGGCCGTGTAAGGTTCCCGCCATCTGACGCGCCTCGGCGGCCTTCGCGTCATCCAGCGCGCGTTCTTCGGTGACCATCAGAAAAGCGTTCAATTTCGGGTCCAGGCGGCGGATGCGGTCGAGGTGCGATTGCGTCAGTTCAACCGGCGAGAGTTGTTTCGCGGCGATGCGGCGTCCGGCTTCGGCGATCGTGAGAATTTCGCTCATGAGCGCTGCTCCACGTTGAAGGTCAGCGCCGGTTCGGCTTCACGCGGCAACGGGGCGTCCACGCGGGCGATCATTTGCTGAAAAATAAGCGCGCCCGGCAGCAGTCCGCGAACCTGATCCGGTGTCAGGTTCAGGCCGCCGCGCACAAGCATACTGGCGAGTTCAGCTTCTTCGATGTCGGGCGTGCTCATGGCGCGATCCTTCTGTTCCGGGTGTTCGCGGCAACCATAGCGGCGGTGGACGCCGCCAGCACAGGGGTGGCGATAGAAACCACCTGAACGCGAAGGATGGGCTTACAGCCACCCCTTCTCCTGAAACGGCTCCAGGCGTGTGCCAGGCGGGGCAAACCAACCGCCAGTTCGATAGCGGGCCCCAAGGCTCATTGCCAGTTCCTTGTTGCCGAATGGGATGTTGAGCCGGGTCCCGTCATCACCAGCGGCGGATTGCCGGACCTGCCCTGACGGGGTTGAAACGCGTGAGGCTTGCCCCCGGCTGACGCCGCGTTTGACCGGTCCGGGTGCACTGGCGTCCCGCACACTCCGGCCGGCCGCTTTGCCTGGCGTTGATAAGGACGCTTTGAGCTTCTTCCCCGTTTTTTGGCGCGTGGGTCCGGTTTCCGAGGTCTGGACGCTGGATCGTGCCTTCGCCGCCACGGGCCGCGCCCGGCGGCGGGTGGTTGCTGATTGGCCGTTTTCCTCCCCCCAAAGCGGCACGGCCGACCGGGTTTTTCGCCGCGTGCCTTTGTTCCCACCCGGCGCAGTCGGGACGGGCCTCGGTGAGGCCGCCGGTAACGGGATACCGTCCACGGGCGTGCCGTCCCGGAGTCGGCCGATAATTCGGGAGGCCTGTCCGCAGACGGCGTCGATCGCCTCCTCCGCGCGGCGGCGGCCGTAAAGTACCTCGTCGAGCAGAAATTCCAGTTTGGCCGTCACCGCCGGATCGACCAGCGCCTGGTCGGCTTTCCCGAGGACGTCGAACAGCACGAGGCCACGTTCTGTCGGCACGATGTTCTTTCCGCTGGGCACCAGAAACTCCTGGCGTTTGAGCCCCTGGATGATCTCGGCCCGTGTGGCCGGTGTGCCGATTCCCTTGGCCTCCTTCAGGCGTTCGCGGTGCTCGGGGTTCTCGACGAAGCGCCAGGCATTCGCCATGGCCTCGATCAAAGTCCCTTCATTGTAGCGGGGCGGCGGCTTCGTCTCTTTTGTTTCCACCTTCGGATCGCTCAGGCTGGCTGACTCGCCGTTTCGCAGGGACGGCAGCATCTGTCCGTCCTCATCGTCCTCCCGCTCCGCGTCCTCGCCGAACGCGGCGCGCCAGCCAATCTCGATCGGCTGACGGCCAACAGCGCGAAACGCGTGACCCTGAACGTCAAGCACCGCGGTCGTCTGGCGGTACCGGAAATCCGGCATTAGCGCGGCCAGATAGGATGGGGCGATGACCATGAACAGCCGCCGCTCGTCGGTCGTCAGCCGGGGCCAAATGGCGCGCAGTTCGCCCACTGTGTTCACGTTCGGGATGATGGCATGATGGGACACGCCCTCGAGGCCCTTGTCCCAGAAGTGCCCAGACTTCCCCCGCCGGATGACCGGCTGAGGCGGCATCGGTAGCGAGCGGAACATCTTTCCGCCGGTCAGCGCCGCGACGATCTTCGGCACATCCTGGATCAGGTTTTCGGGCAAATATCGCGACTCTGCCCTCGGATAGGTGATGAGCTTCTTGCCCTCCCCATCGTAAAGTTCCTGGGCCACCTCGAGAGTCCGGGCGGCGGACCAGCCGAAGCGGGAGCCGCAGAGTTTCTGCAGCGTGGGCAGGTCGTGCAGCCGTGGCGGCGCCTGCCGCTTTTCCTCCACCTTGACGGCAATCGGGCCGGTGAAGCCGTCGGCGCGCGCCGCGATCGCCGCGGCATCCTCTTGTTTGAGAATCTTCTCGGGCGGGGCGTGCCGCATCTGGAAGGTGCCGCTTGCGACGCGCGCGAGCGCCACGACCTCAAAATACGTTTGCGGCCGGAACGCCCGGATTTCCAGTTCCCGTCGGCAGACGATCGCCAGAGTCGGCGTCTTCACACGGCCGACGCCGATGACGGCGCGCTGGCCACGGCCCAGAAGCACGGTCGCGGTGCGGGTGAGCGACAGGTTGTAAATCTGGTCGGACTGCTGACGCGCCACCGCCGCCGAGTGGAGGTTCTGATACGCGGCGTTCGGTTTCGCGGCGGCGAAGGCGTCGCGGATCGTCTTTGGGTCCTGCGCGGTGAACATGACCCGCATGACCTCGCCCCGGAAATGGCAGTGCTCAAGGATTTCCTGACCGATCAACTGCCCCTCGCGGTCGCAGTCGGTCGCCAGCCAGACCCTGCGCGCCGAACGGAGGGCGGCGCGGATCGCCTTGAGCTTGCTGGCCTTGTTCCCGCCGCTCGCCGGTTTGGTCCCGTAAAGCCCGTCCGGGCGCAGCAGAACCGCGGACCAGCGCTTCCAGTCGGGGTTTACCTCCTCCGGCTCAAGCAGCGTGATCAGGTGCCCTTCGGCCGGCAGAATCGCGCCATACCGGTTGCCAAGAGCGGCACGGACGTCTCTGGCCTGACTGCTCTTCTCGGTGATGATGATATCGGTCGACATGAGGCGGTGTCTTGTTCAGCCGTGGGGACACCGGCGCGAATCCGGGTGACCGGAACTGTGC
>JAYWAX010000349.1:0-4952 GCA_043782125.1 Acetobacteraceae bacterium
CCTTTCCCCAGCTTGGCGATTTCGGCGATCGTTGCGCGCAGCGAGCTGTCGAAGATGAATTCCGCCAACGGATCGAGGCTCTCCATGGCGAACTCGTCCATCATCTCGACGAGGCGTTTCGCTGCCGCGTCGTTGCAAGCGCAGAGCGAATAGACATCGCCCTCGAGTTCGACCGGCAGGCGCGATCCCCAACGGATGAAATCGAAAAACGTTTCGTTCGGGCGGCCCTGGTCGAAGCACTTGACGATCGGGATGTACATCCCTTCCTCGAACACCGAGCGTCCCTCGGGGCCCATCCCAAGCCCGCCGATGTCGATCACGTGCGCGGTGTTGGCGAACAGACCGACGGCCGCGCCTTTATAAAAGGCCGGGCTGACGACCGTGAGATCATGGAGGTGGCCGGTGCCCAACCAGGGATCGTTGGTGATGTAGTGATCGCCGGGCTTCATGACATCGACGGGGAATTTCTTCAGGAAATGTCCCACGCTTTCCGCCATCGAATTCACATGCCCCGGCGTGCCCGTCACCGCCTGGGCCATCATACGGCCATGCAGGTCGAAAATACCGGCGGAAAGATCGCCCGCCTCCCGCACCGTGGTCGAGAACGCGGTGCGGATCATGATACGCGCCTGTTCCTCGACCACCGCGATCAGGCGGTTCCACATGATCTGCCGGTGTATTTGCGCGAGCGCGTTGGTTTCATGCGCCATCAGCCGTTCTCCCGCGTGATTTCGATATAGCCCGCCCCGTTCACCGTTGCCCGCCATCCCGGTCCGATCAAGGTCGAGGTTTCGTTCTCCGCGACGATCGCCGGGCCTGATACGCGCGCACCGGCCGTCAGATCCGTCCGGTCATGCAAATCCCAGGATGCGACCTCCCCCGTGGTGGTATCGCGCACAAGGCGGGTGTGGGTCGCGAGGATGTCCGTGCCGCCTTCCACGAGGGGGATGGCCGCTGTCTCCGGCGGCACGGTGGTCAGGACAATGGCGTAACTCATGATTTCCACGTCCGAACCCGGCACGGGGCGGTCGAAGAAGCGGGCATATTCCCGATCGTAGGCGGCGCGTATCCCTTCCACGTCCGGAGCGGAAAGCATCCGGGCCGGCAAGGGCACCGGAATTTCATGGCCCTGTCCGACATAGCGCATGAACGCGATCCGGGTTTCCGTCAGGGGTGCGCCGAACCGTCCCTGGTCCACCACCGCACGCGCCTCGTCGTGCATCGCGGCCAGCAGCGTGTTGACCGCCTGTACGTCAAAGGTCGAAAGCCGTTGATAGAGGCTTCGTACGACCTCGTACCCCACCGGGGCACGCAGGAATCCGATGGCGCTGCCCACGCCCGCGCCGGAGGGGATCACGATCTTCCTGATGCCGATCTTTTCCGCCAGGCGGCAGGCATGAACCGGACCGCCGCCGCCGAAGGCGATCAGGGTGCGTCCCTCATAGGTCTTGCCCGACTCGATGGCATGAACACGGGCGGCGTTGGCCATGTTCTCATCGACGATCTCGATCACGCCCAGGGCCGCCATTTCCGGCGCGAGACCAAGCGGCGCACCGACCTCGGCCAGCAGGACATCGCGCGTCGCGGCCACATCCAACCGTATCGTCCCTCCCGCGAATCGTACGGGATCGTAACGGCCCAGGAGAAGGTTGGCATCCGTGACGGTGGGTTTCGCGCCGCCGTTGCCATAGCAAACCGGACCTGGATCGGCGCCGGCGCTTTCAGGCCCGACCTCGATACGCGCCATCGTATCGACATGGGCTATCGAACCGCCACCGGCCCCGATCTCCACCATCTCGATCACGGGGATACGCAGGGGAAGGCCGGACCCCTTTCGGAAGCGTCCGACACGCGCGACCTCGAAGGCGCGGGCGGTTTGTGGGCGGTAGTCGTCGATCAGGCAAATCTTCGCGGTCGTACCGCCCATGTCGAAGGACAACACGGTGTCCAGGCCACATTCGCGCGCGATGTGCGCGGCGAAGATCGCCCCACCGGCCGGGCCGCTTTCCACCAGGCGGATCGGAAAGCGGCATGCCGTGTCGATGGTGGTCAGCCCACCGCCGGACATCATCAGGAACAAGGGCGCGGCGAACCCGGCGACGCGAAGATCGGCCTCCAACTGGCGAAGGTAGCGCGCCATCATCGGCTGCACATAGGCATTGGCGACGGTGGTGGAAAAGCGCTCCCATTCCCGCATTTCCGGCGAGACTTCCGAGGAAAGGGAAACGGGAATATCCGGTAATTCCTCGTGCAATATCTGTCGTATCCGTATTTCATGGTCTGCGTTCACGAAGGCGTGCAACAGTCCGACCGCGATGCTGGCGACCTTTTCCGCGCGTAACAGGGGGATCAACGCGCGCACCGAGCCTTCGTCCAGGGGTTTCAGGACACGCCCCGTGTTGTCCAGGCGTTCACCCACGGGCAGACGCAGATCGCGGGGGACAAGGGGTTCGGGCAGGACAATGTTCAGGTCATACTGGTCATACCGGCTTTCGTTGCCCATCGCGATCACATCGCGAAATCCCTCGGTCGTCAGCAAGGCCGTCCGGGCGCCCTTGCGTTCGATCACGGCGTTGGTCGCCAGGGTCGTGCCGTGAATGATGAGGCCGATATCGGATGCCGCCACGCCCGAGGTCCGCAGGATCGACCGTACACCGGCCAATACCCCCTGCTCCGGCGCGGTGGGCGTGGTCAGAACCTTGATCGTGGCACGCCCGCCCGCATGTTCCAACGCGACATCGGTGAAAGTACCTCCGATATCGACGGCCAGACGGGCGGGGGCCAGACGGGCGGGGACCAGACGGGCGGGGACCACGGAAGGGTGTGAATGAGCGGACGGCATCCTACCTCGGCATGATGGAGAGGCGGACAGTGAACGAGGCTGGCGGAGATCTGACAAGATCATCCGCTACGGGCGGCGTTTTCCTCGTCTTCCCTCAGCGCTTCCGCCTCTCGTCGCAGACGGCGGAAACTGCGCACGCTGAAGGGCAGCATTCCCAGATAGATCAGGCCCGCGGCGGCCAGGGCGGCCCAGGGATCGGCGAACAACAGGGCGACGAACAGGCCGGTGCCGATGAGAAGCGGCAGCACATACTCGGCCGGCACCTTGAAATTCTTGAAGCTCCAGACCGGCAGGGAGGACACCGACAAAGCCGCCGTGCCGATCAGGACAGCACCGCAAAACAAGGGATGATGGGCGATGGAGGCCAGCCACTCCAGCCCCAGCACGTTGGCTTCCAGTCCGAGAAAAAGCGGAAACAGCACAAGACCCGCCCCCGCTGGCGCGGGTACGCCGGTAAAGAAATTATACGCGTAGGCGGGCGGGGGAACGCCGTCGGCCATCGCGTTGAACCGCGCGAGGCGCAAGGCCATGCAAACGGCGAACAGGACGCAGGGCGCGTAGCCAAATCCCCCCGCGCGATGCAACGACCATATATAGAGGATCATGCCTGGCGCGATACCGAAACAGGCGAAATCCGAAAGACTGTCGAACTCCATCCCAAAGCGCGAGGTGCCTTTCAGAAGCCTCGCCAGACGCCCGTCGAGACCGTCGATCACGCCAGCGGCGGCGATGGCGATCGCCGCCGCCTCGAACCGGCCCTCCAACGCGAAACGCATCGCGGTGAGACCGGCGCAGAGGCCCACCATCGTCATCAGGTTCGGGATGATGCGATTGAAGGAAGGCCCCCGGTAACGCGGCCGGACCCGTCGCCGCAAACGACGCGGACGACGCAGGGGAAAGCGCCGGATGTGGTCGCTCATGCGGAAAACTCTCCGATCACGGTTTCCCCGCCGACCATCGTCTGACCCACGAAGACCAGGGGCGCCACACCTTCCGGCAACCAGATGTCGGTGCGGCTGCCGAACCGGATGATGCCCAGCCTTTCCCCCGTGCGAACGGCGTCACCCACGCGCAGGGAACACAGGATACGCCGCGCGATCAGGCCGGCGATCTGCACGACCACCATGTCCCGGCCATCGGCCAGGCGCAGCGTGATCGTGTTGCGTTCGTTGTCCTCGCTGGCCTTGTCCAGACTGGCGTTGAGAAAAGAACCAGTATGATAAACGATTCGCGTGATGGCGCCCTGGATGGGGACGCGATTCACATGGACGTTCAGCACCGAAAGAAAAATGGAGACGCGCCATCGTTCTTTCTCGCCCAGTTCGAGTCCGGCCGGTGGAACCTGGGACACGACCGCCACGACCCTGCCATCGGCGGGCGATACGATCGCACCTGGGCGCGTAGGCGCCACACGCGCGGGATCGCGGAAAAAGAACAGGCAGAACAGGGCCAGGCCAAGGCCCAACAGCGCCAGCCATGCTCCGACGAACAACCCCATGCCCGCGACGGCGAGCGAACCGAGGATGAAGGGACGTCCGGCCGGATGAGGAGGAGGGAACGCATGACGGAGGTCGGTGACAAGCGACATATATGGTAAATCTCGACAGAAGCGGCGTTTATGAATGGTTCATCTTTTAGCGGCAACATGTCCTCGTCCGTCCGGGAGGAGATGCATGCCGTTTCATGAACCATTCATGCTGGGGCCATTTTCCGTGGACGCGGAGGGGCGGCTGGCGCTGGCGCATCCCGAACGGGTTCCAGGTTTCAGCGTTAAATGGAGGGAGCGGGTCGTTCACGCCCGCCTCAGTCAATCCACATCCAACGACGGCGTTCTTCACATCCACTCCGTACTGGGCCGAATTCCCAGCACCGTTTCAGATCCCTCGACGCGCCTGGCGTGCCTTTCCCTGTTCCGCGCGCTGACACCGGCCTTGCCCGATACGTGGCGGGTGCGCTTGCTGCCCGATCATCGGTCGAGATTGGAGACGGAGACGCCCATAACCATGCCGGTCACCGTCACCACGCTGGTGACGGTGATGACCGCTTTCCTGATCGGCCTCACGCCTTACCTGGACCTCCTGGACGAAGCGGGGGTCACCACACCTGAGGA
>JAYWAX010000350.1:0-4940 GCA_043782125.1 Acetobacteraceae bacterium
ATCCCCTCGACCACCATCGTGCTGAACAACAACACGATGGCGATCGAAATTCCGCACATGAAGTTGTCGCACGACTTGCATAAAGCCCGCGATCTCGGCGGCAATTTCGCCGGCGTCGCCAAGGACCTGGGTGCCTGGAGCGAGCGGGTGTCCGACCCGAACGACGTCGCCAACGCCATCTTACGGGCGCAGAAGAAAAACGAGGACGGCCACACCTGCCTGCTGGAATTCGTGACCAGCGCGGAAACGGCGTTCTCCCATCGCGGAGGGAAAGCAGAATGAGCGAAGAATTTCTTGTCGAGATCGAGGGCGGTGTCGCCGTCCTCACCCTTAATCGTCCGGAACGGCTAAACGCGCTGACCCGGACCATGCTGTCCGGTCTGAGGACGCATCTGGAGGCGTTTTCAGAGAACCCGGAAATCGGCTGCGTCGTGCTGACCGGCGCCGGCCGGGCGTTTTGTTCCGGCGGCGACGTGAAAGTGCAGGCCGCGACCGCCGGCAAATCCACCCTGTCGCCGGAACAACGCACGGATCAACTGCGCGCCAGCATGGAAGCCTCGCGCATTCTGCACGACATGCAAATCCCGACGATCGCCATGGTGAATGGCGTCGCGGCGGGCGCCGGCTTGTCGCTGGCGCTGGCCTGCGACATGCGGATTGCCGGCGAGTCCGCGCGCATGACAACGGCGTTCGCCAAGGTTGGATTGTCGGGCGATTACGGCGGCACGTATTTTCTGACGCAACTCGTCGGGCCGTCGAAGGCGCGGGAACTCTATCTTACCGCCGACGTTCTGAATTCCTCTCAGTTGCTGTCTCTCGGCATGGTGAACCGAGTCGTACCCGACGCAGAGCTGCGCGCGGAGACCCTGTCGCTGGCGAAACGTTTCGCCGGCGGGCCGCGCATGGCCTACCGCTATATCAAGCGGAACCTGAGTGTGGCTGAGGAAGGTAACCTGTCGAAGTCGCTGGATTCCGAGGCGTACGGCATGCTGCGTTGCCGTGAATCCGCGGATCACGCCGAAGCGGCACAGGCGTTCGTGGAGAAAAGAGCGCCGGTGTTCAAAGGCGGTTAGGCAGCTCTCCAAACGATTGACTATTGGCGATGCATGTTCCCCCCCCCCTCGTCATGGCATGACTGGATCGGGCCATCGGGCGCGGCACGGCGATTAAACGAGAGCCGCTTGCCGCGGCTGATCCGTGCCCGCTCCCGCGATCGCGTGCCGTCCCCGATGGCCCGCTCAAGGGCGTGCCATGACGCGGAGTGGCCTCTCCCCCACGTCATGGCCACTCCCCCACGTCATGGCCCGACTCGATCGGGCCACCGGGCGCGGCACGGCGGTTCAATGAGAGACGCTTGCCGCCGATGATCCGTGCCCGCTCCCGCGATGGCGAACCGCCCCCGATGGCCCGCTCAGGGGCTTGCCATGACGGGGGAGGGCATCGCGATGGGTCAATCCGTCCGGACGGTTCCGCCCGCAACCCGCCCGCTACCGCAAATGACAGGCCGCCTGATGGCCCGGCGCGATTTCCCGCAGCATCGGCTTTTCCACCTTGCAACGATCGACCGCGATCGGACAGCGCGGATGAAAATGGCAACCCGGCGGCGGATTGATCGGGCTCGGCACATCTCCGGTCACGCGGTGTTTGGTCCGTTGCAGCGCCGGATCGGGCAGCGGGACGGCGGCCAGCAACGCCTCGGTATACGGGTGCAGCGGATTTGCGAAAAGCGAGACCTTGTCCGCGTATTCGACAATCCGGCCCAGATACATCACCGCGACGCGATGGCTGATATGTTCGACGACCGCCAGATTATGCGACACGAACAAATACGACAGTTTCATCTCGCTTTGCAGGTCCATCAGCAGGTTGATGACCTGCGCCTGGATCGACACGTCGAGCGCCGAGACCGGTTCGTCCGCGACGATGAAGCCGGGGTCCAGCGCCAAAGCCCGGGCAATCGAGACGCGCTGGCGTTGCCCGCCAGAGAATTGGTGCGCGTAATTGGACATTTGCTCCGGACGCAGGCCGACGCGTTTGAACAACTGCACGACGCGGTCCTCGCGTTCGCTTTTGTTGCCGACGCCATGGACTTTCAGGGGCTCGCCGACGATGTCCTTGACCCGGATGCGCGGGTTCAGGGACGAGAACGGGTCCTGGAAGACGATCTGCATTTGCCGCCGCAGCGGACGCATTTCGGTCTTGCTCAGCCCGCCGATTTCCTGGCCGCGGACCTTGATGCTGCCGGAGGTGGGTTCGACCAGGCGGAGCACGGTACGTCCGACGGTGGTTTTGCCGCATCCGCTTTCGCCGACCAAGCCCAGAGTTTCGCCCTCTTCGATGGCGAATGAAATACCATCGACGGCGTGGACGTTGCCGACCGTGCGTTGCAGGATGCCTTTCCGGATTGGAAAGTGCTTTTTCAGGTCGGTGACTTCGATCAAAGTGGCCATGCGGATCGCCTCAGACTCGCCAACAGGCGGCGGAATGGTCGTGTCCCTTGACCTCGAACGGCGGGACCGCAACGCGGCACTGGTCTTCGACCCGGGTACAGCGCGGGCTGAAGGCGCAGCCGGGGGGGAGGTCGTACAAAGGCGGCACGATACCGGGGATTTCGGTCAAACGGGACGCGGCATCGACGCCGGTCAGGCCGCGCGCGCTGGCCACGCGGGGGATCGAGGACATGAGGCCCGTCATATACGGGTGCTTCGGATTGGCGAAGACCTCGCCGACCGGGGCCTCTTCCACTTTGCGGCCCGCATACATGACCACGACGCGGTTGGCGGTTTCGGCAACGACGCCCAGATCGTGGGTGATGAGGACGACGGCGGTGCCGAATTCGCGGCGCAGGTCGCCGATCAGGTCCAGAATCTGAGCCTGGATGGTGACGTCCAGCGCTGTTGTGGGTTCGTCGGCGACCAGCACCTTGGGTTTACAGGCCAAGGCCATGGCAATCATGGCGCGCTGGCGCATGCCGCCGGACATCTGGTGCGGGTATTCGCGGGCGCGGCGCTCGGGTTCCGGGATTTTCACGTGGTTGAGCATTTCGACGGCCCGGTCGCGCGCGGCTTTGCGCGAGAGTCCGTCGTGCAGCACCGCCATTTCCGCGATTTGCCGGCCAATGGTCAGCAGCGGGTTCAGCGCCGTCATCGGTTCCTGAAAGATCATCGCGATCTGCTTGCCGCGGGCCCGGCGCATCGCGGCGTCGTCGAGTTTCAGCAGATCGACGCCATCGACCTTCACGCTGCCAGAGACAATTTCGCCGGGCGGCATCGGGACCAGGCGCAGCAGCGACAACGCGGTGATGGTTTTGCCACAGCCGGACTCGCCAACGATGGCCAGGGTTTCGCCGGCGTTGACGGAGAAGGACACGTTCTGCACGGCGCGGACCAGGCCGCGGCGCGTGTGGAACACCGTGCTGAGATTGGAGACTTCCAGAACAGGTGCCATCAGTCGCGCTGCCTCGGGTCAAGTGCGTCGCGCAACGCGTCGCCCAACAGGTTGGTGCCGAACACGACCAGGCTGATGGCCAGGCCGGGGAAGATGACGAGCCACGGCGCAGTGCGGACATATTCCGCCGCCGATTCCGACAGCATGCGGCCCCAGGATGGCCAGGGTTCCGGGACACCCAGGCCAAGGAACGAGAGCGAGGCCTCGGTCAGGATGGTGGAACCAAGCTGCGCGGTCGCCAGCACGATCAGCGGCGCCAGGGTGTTTGGCAGCACATGGACCACGGCGATGCGCCACTCGCTCATGCCGGTGGCTTTCGCGGCTTCCACGAAGGGCATTTCCCGCAGCGACAGCACGTTGGACCGGACGACCCGGGCGACCGAGGGGATCAGCGGGATCGCGATGGCGATGATGGTATTGGGGAGCGACGGGCCAAGCGACGCGGTGATAACCAAAGCCATGACCAGCAGCGGCAGCGATTGCATGACCTCGGCCGCGCGTTGGATCAGCAGGTCGAACCAGCCGCCGATATAGCCGGAGGCGAGTCCCAGGGCGGCGCCGAAGCCCGAGCCGATGAAGGTCGCGCCGATGGACACAGCCAGGGAAATGCGGGCGCCGTGGATCATGCGGCTGAACACGTCGCGGCCCATCATGTCGGCGCCCATCAAATGGGCCGCACTGGGCTTTGCCAGCGACGCTTTGGGGTTGGTGGTGAAGGGATCGAGCGGCGCCACCGTGCCCGCGAAGATCGCCGCCAGCACGAACACCGTCATGATGACCGCGCCCGCGACGCCAAGCGGATATCGGCGCGCGAGGTAGGCGGCATCGGTCCATAGACTTGTTTTCATGAGCTGTACCGGATGCGGGGATCGACGAGCATATAGCCGAGATCGACAAGCAGGTTCACCGTGACCACCACGAAGGCGATGAACATCACGAGGTTTTGCACCATCGGGTAATCCCGCCAGCGAATGGCTTCCACAAGGAAGCGGGCAACGCCGGGGATGTTGAAGACGGTCTCGGTCACGATCAAACCGCCCATCAGGAACGCGGCCTCGACGCCGATGACGGTGATGACTGGCAGGACGGCATTGCGCAGCGCGTGGTCATAGGTCACGGCGCCGTCGGACAGGCCTTTGGACCGGGCGGTGCGGACGAAGTCCTGGCGCAGGACTTCCAGCATCGAGGACCGGGTCAGGCGCATGATCAGCGCCGCGCTGCGGAAGCCGACCGCAGCGGCGGGGATGATCATCATTTGCAGCCAGGCCCAGGTGGTGGCGGGGGCGCGGTCGTAGATGGGAATGGTGCCGAAGAAGTGGACGAAGGCCATCAGGATCAGCAGGCCCAGCCAGAACGAGGGCATCGACAGGCCGCTAAGGCTAAGGACCCGCAGGCCGTAATCGGTCCATGTGTTTTGGCGGACGGCGCTGATGACCCCCAAAGGCACGCCCATGGCGATGGCGAACATCATGGCGAGGCCGGCAAGGCGCGCG
>JAYWAX010000351.1:0-13530 GCA_043782125.1 Acetobacteraceae bacterium
GGACCGAACGTCACGTGCCGCGGGATTTTGAAGCCCGCCATATGCGCGCGGCACCAGGCGACGATCGCTTCCGGCGTTACCGGCTCGGCCCCCGGCTTCAACGTCACGAACGCATGCGGCGTCTCCCCCCATTTCTCGTCTGGACGGGCCACGACGGCGGCCTCCATCACGGACGGATGCTTATAGAGAACCTCCTCCACTTCCAGCGACGAGATATTTTCGCCGCCGGAAATAATGATGTCCTTGGCGCGATCCTTGACCTCGACGTAGCCATCCGGATGCATCACGGCCAGGTCGCCGGTGTGGAACCAGCCGCCGGCGAAGGCCTCCCGGGTCGCGGCGGGGTTTTTTAGATAGCCCATCATGACGGTGTTACCGCGCAACATCAGCTCCCCGATCGTCGCGCCATCGGGCGGGACCGGCGACATGGTGGCGGGGTCGAGGACGATCGCGTCCTCCATCATCGGGGTGTTGACGCCCTGGCGGGCCATGAAGGCGGATTTTTCCTCGATGCTCATGCTGTCCAAAGCGGGCTGCCACATGCAGACGGTGGCGGGGCCGAAACTTTCGGTCAGGCCGTAGAGGTGGGTGACGGAAAACCCCATTTCCTCCATCCGCGCGATGACGGACGATGGCGGCGCGGCGCCGCCGGTGGCGATCTGAACAGTCTGATCGAAGCGGCGGCGAACGGTCTCGGGCGCGTGGATCAGCATCGACAGCACCACGGGGGCGCCGCACATGTGGGTGACCCGGTGCTCTGCGATCGCGGGGAAGATTTCGGCGGGATCGACGCGGCGCAGACAGACATGCGTGCCGCCCGCGAGGGTGACGGCCCAGGTGTAGGTCCAGCCATCGCAGTGGAACATCGGAAGGGTCCAGAGGTAGACGCTGGACGGCGACAACTGGAAGGTCAACGCGTTGGCGGCGGCGTTCAGGTAGGCGCCGCGATGATGCAGCACCACCCCCTTCGGATTGCCGGTCGTGCCCGAGGTATAATTCAGCGAGATCGCCTGCCACTCGTCATCCGGCAAGCCCAGGACAAACGCCGGGTCGCCACTGGCGAGGAACGCCTCATACTCCTGCGCGCCAATCCGGGCCCCGCCCTGGGCCAGCGGATCGTCGATATCCACGACATACGGCGCGGTCCCCGCCTGCGCCAGCGCCACCGCCATGCCGGGGGCGAGTTCCCGGTCGATCAGAACCACTTTCGCCGCGGAATGCACCAGGATGAAGGAGATGGCGGCCGGATCGAGACGCGTGTTGATTGGGCACAGCACGGCGCCCAGAGCGGGGACCGCGTTATGGGCCTCCAGCATCTCCGGGATGTTGGGGGCGAGGATGGCGACAGTGTCGCCTTTGCCGATGCCGCAAGCCGCCAGCGCGGAGGCGAGACGCCGCGTCCGCTCCAGGAACTGCGCGTATGAGTAACGGCGCGCGCCATGAACGATGGCGACGCGGTCCGGATAAACACGCGCGGCGCGGGTGAGGAACGAGACCGGAGACAACGGGACGTGATTGGCGGGGTTCTGGTCAAGGTCCATTTCGTACATCGACACGGCGGGGGATTCCTTGGGGTTACGGCCGGGGAACGGATGGCGGGGCCGCGGCCGGAGGCGAGGGGGGCGCGGGCGAGACGGCGGTGTCAACCGGCGGCGTGGAGGAGGCAGCCCCCGGAGGCAAGGCACTGGGGATAGGCGCGGCAGGGGGAACGGCCATGGCCGGAGTGGTGGGCAAGGCCAAGGGCGCGGCGATGGGCGGGCTCGCGGTGCCAGGAGGCCGGGGCACGCCAGGTACGGCGGCGGGCGCGGCGGCCGTATCGGGTTTCGCGCCGTCGAAGGGCAGGGGAATGGTCAGGCCGCCCGCGACCGGCGCGCCCACGGGGCCGCCGATGAAGGCACCGGGCCGTTCCAGCGCGCCGGCGCCCGGCAAACCCAGCGGCGCCAGCAGCGCGGCGGCCGCCGCGCCAATCCCGGCGGAAGCCGGCGCGGCGGGACTGAAGACGGACAGAGAACCAGGTGGCGCGCCGGATGGAACAACAGACGACGGCGCCACAGGACCCGCCGGTTTCGCAACAACGGGGACCTGTGCCGGTTTCGGCGGCACAGGCTTCGTCACGCCGGGTTTCGCAGTCGAGGGTTCCGGCTTCGCCGCGATCTTCGGACGCATGACCGCGATCAGCGCGACCATATGCCGCGGCAGCATTGCCCGGGTCGCCACCGCCTGAGCACGCCAGAGCGGGTCGGCTTTGACCTCGGGTTTCGCGGTTCCGGTCCGGCACATCGTATCGTCGGTCCGATCGGCGGCCAGGACGCTTTCCAGCCTCAGCGCGATGTCGCGCATCGCGCCCAGGCGGTCGTCGGCCAGGCCGCGCAGCAGTTTCAACACCGGCTCGAACACCGGACCGCGCAGCTTGTCCAGATGCGCGTCCTTCGCCGCCGCGTCGCCGCATTTATGCCCGTCGGTCATGGTCGCCGCGACAGAATAGAGCCACAGCATGACGGCGGTTTCCGACAGACCGGTAGAGCCTGTGGCGGCAACGTCCAGCGCGTGCAACTCCGCGATACCGACCCCGCCGGTGCCGATGAAGCGGGACTGCTCCCACGCGAGCACCGCGACCAGGCCGTAGGTGGCCGCGAGTTCCTTCTTGATCGTCTCGATCCGGCCCCAGTCGCGTGCGGCCAATGCGGTGTCGAGCCGTCCGCGGAAGGGTTGCGGAACGATCGGCACCTTGTCGCCCTGATAATGCGCCCGCAGCAGACCCGCGGCGCCCTTCGACAGCTTGATTGGGCCACCCGCGAAGGCGGCTTCGGGCGAGCCGAGTTCGGCCTCCCCGCGCGGCGGCGCCTGTGCTGCGGGGGGGGGACGCGTCTGCCCGAAGGCACCGCCGCCCAGAAGGGCGCAGGATAACAAAGCACCGCCCATCGGGACGCAGGGCAACAAAACACCGGCCAGCCAGGAGCAGGCCAGGAAAACAATGGACGTCGCGCGCACCGGACCTCCTTCACGCATGCTGGACCAGGGAGGGAACCTATGGCACAGGCGCCAATCAATCCAGTTGGGAGACAACAACATGGAACCGGTCGTTAAGGTCGAAGTACGGGATTATATCGCCACGGTTGTCATGGACCGCCCGCCGGTCAACGCGCAGAGCGATCAACTGCGCCACGAACTGATTGCGGCGTTCGATGCCTTCACCGACCGGACCGATGTGCGCGTCGCTATCCTGACCGGCTTCGGAAAAATGTTTTCCGCCGGCGCCGACATGAAAAGCCGGCCCACCGGCGAAAAGGACGGCGAGTACTGGGCTTTCAACCGGCTGGTGCGGGAAATGTTCAATCCCATCTCCGAATGCGCCAAACCCGTCATCGCCGCGGTCAACGGCCCAGCTCTGGGCGCCGGATTCGCGCTGGCGTGGAGCTGCGACATGATCGTCGCCTCCGACAACGCCGTGTTCGGCATGCCGGAAATCGACATTGGCCTGATGGGCGGAGCGGCGATGCTACAGCAAATATTCGGGCGCAGCCGCGCGCGGCGGATGTTTTACACCGGCTGGCGCGTGCCGGCGGACGAGATGTACCGCATTGGCGCGATCGAATGCAGCGTGCCGCTGGAACAACTGATGCCGGAAGCGATGAAACTCGCCACCGAAATCGCGTCCAAAAGCCCGCTGGCGATGCGCTATGCCAAGCAGTCGATGAACACCACCATGCACATGCCGCCACGCGACGGCTACCGCTTCGAACAGAACATGACTGTCGCCCTGTCGAAGTCGGACGACGCGGCCGAGGCCCGGGCGGCCTTCTTCGAAAAGCGCAAACCGGACTTTCGGGGACGCTGACATGCGCCGCCGCACGCGCGCGGCGGCGCTGGCCGCCTTGACGTTCGCGGGTTCCGCGGCGTTCGCCGGGTTCGCGACGGCCGGCGAGGTCAAGATGGCGGTGCGGACCGACGCGAGTTCGATCGACCCGCATTATCACGTCTATTCCCCCAACACCGCCGTGTACCGGCATATCTTCGACACATTGACTCTCCCGGACCCGCGCGGCGTGCTTAAACCCGGCCTCGCAATGTCCTGGACCCCGGTGGCGGACGATATCTGGGAGTTTAAACTCCGGCCTGACGTGACATTTCACGACGGCGGGCCGTTCACATCCGACGACGTGGCTTTCTCGATCGCGCGGGCCCCGAACGTGCCGAACAGCCCGTCCTCCTACGCGCAATACACCAAGGCGGTGGCGCGAACCGAAATCGTCGATCCTCTGACGATTCGCATCCATACCAAGGGGCCCGCGCCGCTATTGCCCAGTGACATGGCCTGGATCGCGATCGTTTCGAAACGCGTGGCCGCGGGCAAAGCCTCCTCCGACTTCAACAACGGTACCGCCGCGATCGGCACCGGTGCCTACAAATTCGTCGAATGGGTCGCCGCGAATTATCTCACATTGGCCCGCAACGACGCGTATTGGGGCGGCGCCGAGCCCTGGGACCGCGTGACCCGGCGCCCGATCGCCAACGACGGCGCCCGCGTCGCCACCCTGCTGTCAGGCGACGTCGATCTGATCGAGGGCGTGCCCGCCGTCGATCGCGCCCGCCTGCTGGCCTCGCCAAACCTCGCGCTGCACGAAATCGACTCGTTCCGCATCGTCTACCTGCACATGGATTCCGCCCGCGATGACTCGCCCGGCATTTCGGATTTCAAGGGTGAAAAAATCGCGCGCAATCCGCTGAAGGACGTCCGCGTCCGCCGCGCGATCAGTCTCGCGATCAACCGCCCAGGGCTGGTGGACCGGCTGCTGAGCGGGCAGGCGCGGCCCGCTGGGCAATACGTCCCGGAAGCGGTGCCCGGCGCCAGCCCCAATCTGCCGGCTTTGCCGTACGATCCAATTGGCGCGCAGGCGTTGCTGAAAGAAGCGGGATGGGGAGACGGATTCAGCGTGGTGCTGGCGGGATCGAACGACCGTTACCCCAGCGACGCGCAGGTGACGCAGGCCGTAGGCCAGATGCTGGCGCGGGTCGGTATTCGTGCCGACGTTCAGACCATGCCCGCCGCCATGCTGTTCACTCGCGGCACCAAACTTGAATTCAGTATGATGTTGTCGGGATGGGTGGGCACCGGAGAGGCCGCCTCTCCGCTTGTGGCGCTGATGGCCACATACGACGCGAAAACCGGGCTTGGCGGGTCCAACCGCGGACGCTGGTCGAACCCCGCTTTCGACGCCGCTCTGGGCGCGGCCTTGCGCACGCTGGACGATACCGCACGGAACGGCTTCTTCGCGCGCGCCGCCGAAATCGCGGTCGAGGACATGGGGGTGGTGCCGGTTTATTTCACCATCAACACATGGGCGTCGAGGAAATCCTTTATCTATCGTGCCCGCATGGATGAAACGACTTTGGCCACCGGGTTCCGGCCGGCAAAATAGGCGGCCGTTTGTGTTGCGATATGAGCCGGCCGGATGGGATTTGTTTCGGGGTGGGCGCGCGTGCTCAATCGGCGGCCGTATAGCGCCAGACGCTGGCCGGCGGAAAATTAAGCGGTATCCAGGCCTCGCGTTTCGCCCGCAAACCAAGAGCGCGAACCGGTAGCGGCGAGGTCGCGCAATAGCTGAAATGCAAAAACCCGCAGCCCGGCGCGACGGCGGTCATGGCGGTGGCGAAACGGCGTTGCTCCGCCAGCGGCAGCAAGACCAACGGGATGCCGCAGATCACGGCGCCAATGCGGCCGCGCAGCCGCGCGGGTAGCAGCTCCGGCAAATACCGCGCGTCGCCTTCCAGCACCGCGCAGCCGGGCAGCGTGTCGCGCAAATGCGAAGCGAGGTTGGGATCGATTTCCACCACGGCGAGCCGGTCCGGACGCAGGCCCGCTTCCAAAAACGCGCGGGAAACCACGCCGGTTCCGCCACCGAGTTCCAGCACGATCTCATTTTCATCGGGCCAGGCATGGCGTACCAAATGACGGCACAGCGCGCGCGAGGAGGGAACAACCGATCCCATGCGCAGCGGATTGGCCAGCCAGCGGCGCAAAAACAACGCGGTCCCGCCGGCTTCCCGGCGTTCCGTCCGTTCGGCGGCGAAAGTGTCCATCAGGGTTCCTCGGGCGTTCGCGGTCCCGTTGGCGGGACCAGATGGGACAGGAAGCTCTCGGCGCAGGCGCGCCAGGTGTAGCGCTCGGCGTGGCGCCGGCAGGCCGCGCGATCGGCCGTCAGCGCTTCCAACGCCGCGGCGCGTAGATCGGCGTTGACCGCGCCGATACGCCCGCCCGCGTCGGCCAGCACGTCGACGGGGCCGGTTACCGGAAAGGCAGCGACGGGGGTACCGCACGCCAAAGCCTCCAGGATCACCAGTCCGAACGTGTCGGTCAGCGATGGGAACACGAAAACATCCGCACCCGCATAGGCACGGGCCAGGTCCGGCCCGTGTTTGGCGCCCGTGAACATCACGTGCGGCCAGTCCCGGCGCAGCGCCGCCAGTTGCGGGCCACCGCCCACGACCACCTTCGAGCCCGGGAGGTCCAGAGCCAGGAACGCGCCGATGTTCTTTTCGACCGCGACGCGTCCGACATAGATGAAAATCGGTCGCGGAAGGTTCCAATTCTCCTGCGGCTCTGGCCGGAACAAGGACAGATCGACGCCGCGCGACCAGGGCCGGATATTTCGAAAACCGCGGGCGGCGAGTTCCGCGCGCAGCGACGCCGTGGCGACCATCGTGCCCTGCCCGGACGCATGGAAGCGGCGCATCCAGGCATAAATCGGACCGGCGGGCAGGCGGGTGCGGGCCCGGACATATTCCGGGAAGCGGGTGTGAAACGCGGTCGTGAACGGGAATTGGCGGCGGCGCGCCCAACGGCGGGCGGCGATGCCCAGAGGCCCTTCCGTAGCGATGTGGAGGGAGTCGGGCTGGAAGGCCTCGATCAACCTGGCGAGGCGGCGTCCCGGAAAAACCGATAGCGCGATTTCCGGGTACGATGGACACGCCACGGTCCGAAACCCGCCGGGTCCGATCACCTCGACGGTATGGCCCATGTCACGGAGTTCCACGGTCACGGTGGACAAGGTACGGACGACACCGTTGACCTGTGGATGCCACGCATCCGAAACGATCAGGATGCGTCGCGCGGGGGGCGTCACGGGATGACCCTGAGGAATGCTCACGGGATTGATCTTGGGGGGGATCGCGTCAAACAGCGCGGGCCACCTTGGTTTCGGATCGCGCGAAAAAAGACAGCCGGTTCATGGCAGCCCAGTCGACGAGTTCCAGACGCCCGTCGTGATGCTCGACGAGGGCGGTGCAGCTTTCCACCCAGTCGCCGGTGTTCAAATAGAGAATGCCCTGCACGTCGCGCATTTCCGCGTGGTGGATATGGCCGCAGACCACGCCATCGAAACCGCGGCGGCGCGCTTCGGCGGCCAATGCGACCTCAAAACGGTCGATCGCCTTGACCGCTTCTTTCACCTGTAACTTCAACCAGGCGGAAAGCGACCAATATGGATATCCCAACTGCCGGCGCAGCGCGTTGAACCAGCGATTGACCACCAGCGCGCTGGTGTAAGCCCAGTCGCCCAGCAGCGCGAGGAAGCGGGCGTAACGAACCACACTGTCGAACTCGTCGCCGTGGATCACCAGCAGGCGCTGCCCGCCGGCCAGCGTATGTTCCGCCTCCCGCGCCAGACGGATACCGCAAATGTTAAGACCGAGGGGCAGCCAGGCCCGGAACATTTCGTCGTGATTGCCCGGAATATAGGTCACCGTGGCGCCCATGCGGGCGTGGCGGACAATAATCCGTAAGACCTCGTCATGGGTTTCGTCCCAGTACCAGGAACGGCGGAGGCGCCAGCCATCGACGATGTCGCCGACAAGAAAAAGATTTTCGCACGATGTCCGTGCCAGAAAACCAGCCAGGAAATCGGCGCGGCAGCCGCGGGTGCCCAGATGCGTGTCGGAGATGAAAATCGTCCGGTACGAAAGCCGGGGGCCGCCAAGCGGCAGAGTGGGAGATGCGATGTTCATGCGCGGCGAGCAAATACAGGGCGGTGCGAGTCGCGGGCGTTAAGGTTGGATGACATACCGAGTTATCCGCGATGTCTCCGCAGTGTCATGGAAATGCCGTGATATTTTTACCGGCACGCGATATCGATGTTGGTTCCATTGCCGGAACAGGCGTCGAGTCCCATGCCGGCTTTCTGTCGCGAGTTCGAACCATGTTGATTGTCTTCAATCCCGCCGCAGGCCGGCGCCGCGCACATTTACTGTGGCGGGTGCTGGATATTCTTGTCGCGAACGGCTTGCGCCTGGACCTCGCGGAAACCTGCCGTCCCGGCCATGCCGAGATTTTGGCGCGAGAGGCGGCATGCGCGGGGAAACGGTTGATCGTCGCGGCGGGCGGCGATGGCACGATCGCGGAGGTGGCCAAGGGGTTGATCGGGTCGGACTCGCATCTTGGCATCATTCCCTTGGGCACCGCGAACGTTCTGGCGCACGAACTGGGGCTTTCCATGAGTCCGCGGGGCGTGGCGGCGGCATTGGCGTTCGGACGGGCACGGCCACACTGGCCGGGGGTCTTGCGCGGCCCGGAGGGCACATCGTTGTTCGTGCAGATGCTGGGGGTCGGGTTCGACGCGCGGGTGGTGCATCGCATCGACTCGGCCATGAAGCGGGTACTGGGCCGCGGCGCTTACGTCGTGCAGACGCTGCTGGAACTGCGCCGTTACGATTACGCGCCGGTTTCCGTTAGCGTCGATGGCGAGAAAATGCAGGCGGCCAGCGTCATCGTCAGCAAGGGGCGGCTGTACGGCGGGCCATATCTTCTGGCGCCGGACGCGCGCCCGGCCGAGGAAGGGTTTTCGGTTTCTCTGTTCGACCGGGGCGGCGCAAGCGCGGCGGCGATGTACGGGGCCGCGTTGCCGCTCGGGTTACTGGGGCGGGCACCGGGGGTCCGGCAAATACGAGCGCGGGGCGTGGAATTCGTTGGGAACCTGGCGATACCGGCGCAGACCGATGGGGACAGCTCTGGGCATACGCCGTTCCGTGTCACCGACGCATCCGGGCCGATCCAGATCGTGCGGGGATGACGGCGGCGGCGATCGTTTCGTCGGCCGCGAAATGCCCAGGCTCTTGGCAACGCCAACGTGGCAGCGCGCGAGCATCGCGAAAGCCCGATTCCGATGCAGGATTTCCGAGGGCAAAGGAGGCGTTTTCAACAACGACGCCCGGAATCCGCGAATCACCCGAAAACTCCACATTGGCGCCAAAAATAAAAAGCGCATGATGGGGGACCGCCATGCGCCTGTCATCGACTGTATCTCAACTTGTTGACCGGGTCAGTGCTTCACCTGCGCGGCGCCAAGCCGATCGACATAAGCGATGCCGATCGCGGAGAGGATGAACAGCGCATGGATGATCGACTGCCACATAACACCCTCGCCGGTGACGTGCGCCTGCGCGGACCCGATCGCGCCCGCTTCGATGAACGTACGCAGCAGGCTGATCGACGAGATGCCGATAATGGCCGTCGCGAGTTTGATCTTCAATACGCCCGCGTTCACATGGCTAAGCCATTCCGGCTCATCCGGATGGCCGCTGAGTCCGATGCGGGCGACGAACGTTTCGTATCCGCCGACGATCACCATGATGAGCAGATTGGAGATCATTACGACGTCGATCAAGCCCAGAACGACCAGCATGATTTCCTGTTCGCCGAAGGCCGTCGCGTGCAGCACGAGATGCAGCAATTCCTTTAAGAACAAAAAGACGTACACGCCTTGCGCGACGATAAGCCCGAGATACAGCGGAAGCTGCAACCAACGGGAACTGAAGATAATCAACGGCAACGGCTTCAGCGGCGCCGCCGGCCCGGGAGGGTGCGAGTTTGGTTCGGTCATGAAGAAAATATAAAGCCCGTCCGGCCAATTGTAAATTGGCAGGTTCTGTCCTTGAATAATCGTACCATCGCGACATCTCCGCAGGACCAAGTCCCTGAAACGGCGTCGCGGCTGGATGCGCCGACGCCGCGATCTTCAGGCGCGGGCCAGGCGTTCAGATCGGACGATTTTTCGCGTCTCCGCGGAATCCTCAGGCGAAAGCGCGCCGAATCCGGCCCCAATCCTCCACCGCGTGTTCCTGACCCGGCAAAATCGAGAATACGATCTGGTCGAACCCCGCCGCTTCGATCGCCTGTATCCGCGCGATCAGTTCCGGCGCGGTCGCGGTCCAGGTGGCGTGGCGGATTAGCTCCGCCGTCAGATACGGCCGTTCGTCGTCGCGCACGAACATCAGATGACCACGATGGTTTTCCAGATAATGCGCGCCCTGAGGACCAAACCCCTTCGCGTGTTCGACATACCGCGCCGCGACATCGCGGAACTGCGGCGGCAGCGGCGACCGGTTGGGCAATCCCATCATCGCCTCATCCGCCGCCCGATGCAGCAGCACTGCCGTCCGCGGTCCCGCCTGGGCGATCGCCCGAGGACTATCGTAAGGCTCGTCCGCTTCCAGCACCGCGCCCCCCGCCCATGCGACCGCGTTCAAGGTCTCGGCCGCGCGGCCAGAGGCGGCCCAGGTATCGCGCATCAGGGCGAGGTTCTGGGTCGCGTGGGCGACGGAAGCGGCCCCGTCGATCCAACCCGCATCGAGCTTCGCCGTCAGCGCCCGCGCTTTGGGCCCGGAAGCGGCGATGTAAAGCGGCATCGGATCGTCCAGATTGATCAAACCCAGTTCTGGATTGAGGAAACGAATCAGACGCCGCTTGCCCTCGACGTCCGCCTCGACCGTGTCGCGGCGCCACAGGCCCTGTACGACGCGGATATATTCTTCCATGTCTGACAATTTCACGGCGCCAAGACCCATGGTGCGGCGCCCCGTGAAGCCGGTGGAGATGCCGAAATCGATACGGCCCGGCGCCAGCTTGTTCAACGAGGCGAACGCGTTGGCGGTGACGGCAGCGATGCGGTTGGACGGAATCAGAACACCGGTCCCCAGACGGATGCGCGTGGTTTTCATGGCGCAGGCGGCCATGGCGACGAAGCAATCCGCGCTCAGAAGCTGCGTGTCGTAGAACCAGGCATTGTGGAACCCGAGTTCCTCGGCGCGGCGCACAAGGCGCCAGGAGTCGGAATCCGTGGGGATGGCGATGCCGAATTTCATGAGCGGATTTCCTTCGTGCGTTCCCGCAAGTCCGTACTGCTTTCGGCGGCGGACGGAAACCGGGGGCGCAACCGGTCTGGCTCCGGCCGGTCCATGGCAGAACGGCGGGCCGGAAACCGCCCTTGCCACGTTCGTCCGCTGTCCGCATAAGATCGTCCCGAACCCGCGCACGCGGGACGGAACAGGGGGACTGACATGATGTTCAGGCGTGGGTTTGCCTGCCTCGCGGGCGCACTGGTAACGATCGCGGCCTTGGCGCTTCCGGCGCAGGCGCAGGAAAAGAAGATCAAGATCGGTGTTGTCTACGATTTGACAGGCCCCTTTGCCGGCGGCGGGTCCGATCTGCATTATCTCGGCGCCAAGATCATCATCGATTACATCAACGCGAATGGCGGCGTCGAAGGTTATAAGATCGACCCGGTCTACGCGGACGCCCAGAGCAAGCCCGACGTCGCGATCAACGAAGCCGTCCGCCTGATCGAGCAGGAAAAGGTGGACATGCTTCTGGGCTTCTATGCCTCGGCCGAGTGCGTGCCGGCCGCGGCGCGGATCGAGCAGTTCAAGAAATTCATGTGGATCACCACCTGCATTGCCGCGCCGGTGCTGGAAAACCGCCATTTGCAGTATGTGTTCCGAGCCCAGCCTTCTGGGACGCAATGGGGTCTCGCATCGACGGAGATGCTGACGGCCTATGCCAAAGAGGCGTTCGGCAAAGATCCGAAAGACCTGCGGGTCGCCATTATCCACGAAGATGGCGCCTATGGTGTGGACGTTGCGCGCGGCAATTCGGAAGGCGCTGCGAAAGGTGGCCTTCAGGTCGTTCTGAAGGAAGGCTATTCGGCCAGTTCGCCCGATCTGTCCTCGCTTGTGACGAAGCTGAAACGGGCACGCCCGGATGTCATCCTTCATACGGGCTATAACCCCGACATCAGCCTGTTCCTGCGGCAGGCGCGCGAAGGCGGGTTGCGGTTCCAGGCGCTGATCGGCCATGGCGCAGGATATACCGATTACAACAAGCTGCGCGCGTCGGCAGGGACCGATGTGAATTACGTCATGGACGTCGATCCGATCTCGATCTGGGATGTGAAGCCAGGCGCCGTGATCCCGGAACTGGCGCCGTTGGTGAAGATGGTAGGCGACGCCTATATGAAGGCGCGGCCCGATACCGTGCTGAAGTCTCCCCATGTGGGAATGGCCGCCTCCAACACATATCTGTTCATGACCCATGTTCTGCCGCGCGCGATCAAGACCTATGGCGGCATCGACGCGGAAGCGCTGCGCAAGGCCGCGCTGGATCTGGATGTTCCCGACGGCGGAACGATGCTGGGGTTCGGCGCGAAATTCAATCCGGTCGAACACGTGATGGCCGGGCAGAACAACCGCGCTTATCCCGTTGTGATCCAGTATGTCGATGATAAGAGCTATGTTGTTTGGCCGAAGGCGTTGCAGCAGCGGGCCCCGGTGCTGAAACTGCCTGACTCCTCTCCCTACGCCGTGAAGTGATCCTTCGCAGGTGCTGGAAGTATCCGGACTGATCAAGCGCTTCGGCGGATTTACCGCCGTGTCCGACGTGTCGTTCAAGGTCGAACAGGGCGAGATTCTCGGTCTGATCGGCCCGAATGGCTCGGGCAAAAGCACCACGTTCAATCTCTTGTCGGGGACACTGGCTCCGACCGCGGGCACCATCTTGTTTCAGGGGCAGGAAATCGGCGGGCTGCCCCCGTACAAAATCATCAACCGCGGCATTGGCCGGACATTTCAGATCCCCCGCCCCTTCAAGCGGCTGAGCCTGTTCGAGAACGTCGCTTTGGCCGGGTATTACGGGCAGGGCCAGCCGTCGCGCGCCCAGGCGTACGATGCGGCCGAACGGGCGCTGGACATGGTCGGCCTGACCACCGACCGGCGGGCCGAAATCGGTGGCCTGGGTGCCGCTGGGCTGAAAAAGCTCGAACTGGCCAAAGCCCTGGCCACGCAACCGAAACTGCTGCTGGCCGACGAAAGTCTGGGCGGGCTCGATGCGGGCGAAATGGAACAGGCCGCCGATATGCTGCGCCGCATTCGCGCCGAACTGGGCATCACCATCATCTGGGTCGAACACATCATGGGCGTGCTGATGCGGGTGGTCGATCGCGTCATGGTGCTCGACCACGGCGAGAAGATCGCCGAGGGCCTACCTGCCGAAGTTTCCGCCGATCCCCGTGTCGTCGAAGTCTACCTTGGCAGCGACGCCAGCGAAGTGCAGGCCGCCGCCGCCGCGGAGCGGCAATGATGTCCCCTCGCGGAGCGGCAATGATGTCCCCTCGCGGAGCGGCTTTGATGCCCCCTGGCGGAGCGGCAATAATGTCCACTGGCCAGGAAAATCGCCCGGAGGTGGCCCCGCGCCTCTCCCCGTCA
>JAYWAX010000352.1:0-4929 GCA_043782125.1 Acetobacteraceae bacterium
GGTATTGCGGGCCGCGAGAAACGCCACTGGCACGCCGAAAACGATCCCAAGCAGAGTGCCCAGTGTCGCCATGTTCACGGTGTCCCACAGCGGCTGCCACAAACTGGGCAGCACCGACCATCTGGGCGGAAACATGCGCCCGATCAGGTCGGCGCCCTGGGTTGGCGCGTCGTAGACGAAATCCCAGATCGTGTTCTCGTTCAGAACAACCCAGCATTGGGCGAGAAGCAGCACCGCCAGCAGCCAGCAGCCCCAGATCGCGAGCGTTTTCGCGGGCGTCCGCCGCCGCCAAGTGGGTTCGGGAGACGCTGGCATCAACGCAGACGCCCGCGCACGAGGCTGGACATATATTCCGTCAACATGACGATGCCGATAATAATAAGCAGGATCGCCGCTGAAGTATCGAATTCGTAACGTTCGAAAGAGGTATTCAGCGTGGCCCCGATCCCGCCCGCGCCGACGATGCCGATGACGGCGCTCTCGCGGAAATTAATGTCCAGGCGGTAGACGGACAGGCCGATGAAGCGCGCCATGACCTGGGGCTGCACGGCGTAATTCAGCACCTGGAACGGGCCGGCGCCGGTCGCGCGGATGGCTTCGACCTGGCGCGCGTCGATGTCTTCGATGTCCTCCGCGAGCAGTTTCGACATGAAACCGATCGTGGCGAAGGCCAGTGTCGCGACGCCTGCCAGCGGGCCGAACCCGAACATTTTGACGAACAGGATGGCGACGATGATTTCGGGGAAGGTGCGCGACATCGCAACAATCCCGCGGCACAACAAATACACCGGCAACGGCGCCAGGTTCCGCGCGGCGCCCAGTCCGACGGGAAGCGAGATGGCGATGCCCAGCGCGGTGGCGACGGCGGTCATTGTCAGGCTTTCCACGAAGCCTTCGTAAATCTCTCGCCAGTGCCGGGAGATATCCGGGTGCCCGAAGGCGGACACAAATGCCCAACCCCGATCCAACCCCTCGGCGAGGCGCGCCCAGTTGAGGTGGAGGGTGCCCAGAGCGAGGCTGAGACAGAGTGCGCCACCGATATACAGGCCGTAACGCAGCCACGGATTGCGGATCGCGGGGGGAGGGGACCAGGAGGTGCTGTCACTCATCTTCGTCCTCCACTGGGCGGATGGTGGCGGACCAGTCTTCTTCGCCATAAATCGCGGTCAGCGTTTCCGGGGTCAGGGCGTCGGGCGGGCCGTCGAAAACCACGCGTCCGGCACGCAGACCCACGATCCGCGGCACGAACATCTGGGCCAGCGCAACGTCGTGGATGTTGACGATCGCGGCGAGGTCTCGCTCGGCGCAGAGTTCGACCAGCAGGCGCATGATCTGGCGGGATGTTTTGGGGTCGAGGCTGGCAGTGGGTTCGTCGACAAGCAGCAGCGCGGGGTTCTGGATCAGGGCGCGGCAGATACCGACGCGCTGGCGCTGGCCGCCCGACAATTCATCCGCGCGCTTGTCTTCCATCCCGCGCAGGCCCACGCGGTCCAGCAGCCGGAACGCCTCGGCGATGTCGGCGCGGGGAAAGCGGCGCGACCACGAGGCGAAGAAGCCGACATAGCCCAGGCGTCCCGAGAGGACGTTTTCCATGACCGTCAGGCGCTCGATCAGGGCGTATTCCTGGAAAATCATGCCCATGCGGCGGCGCGCCCGGCGCAGCGCCGCCCGGCCGATGCCGGTCACGTTCTCCCCATCCAGGACGACGCGGCCCTCGGTGGGTTCGACGAGCCGGTTGACGCAGCGGATCAGCCCGGACTTGCCGGCGCCGGAGGGGCCGATCAGCGCCATCAACTGCCCTTTGGGCACGGTCAGATCGACGCCGCTCAGCGCCGCTTCGCTTTGGGCGGCGTGCTTGCCGGCGTAGCGTTTGCTCAGACCCACGATCGTTAACATCGGCAGGTTGATAAAGCGGCTTCCGGCCAAAGGACAGGGCACCAGGGGGGTTATTTACAGGTGTAAGACACGCCCATGGCCTGGTCGATGTCGCGCACCACCGCCCATTTCTCCTTGTAAGAAATTGGCATGAATTTTTCTTCCGGCGGAACGGAACGGGCGAATTCCACGGCCATCGCGGTGCCGTCCCACTTGAAGTTGAAGAAAGCCGCTTTGATTTTCGCCGCCAGTTCCGGTTTCAGGTTGTGGGCCAGGCCATAGGCGGTCGTGGGGAAGGTCTGCGACTTATAGATGCTGCGCAGCTTCGCCGGATCGACCGCGCCCCGGGCCACCATGCGTTTCAGCACGGCATTGGCGATCGCGCCGGCGTCGTAATCCTTGTTGGCGACCCCGATGATGGAGTTGTCGTGCTTGCCCGAAAACGCCGTCCTGAAATCGCGCGGCGTTTCCAGGCCGAATTCCCGCTTCAGGATCGCCGAGGGCGCCTTGAATCCCGAATTGGAGTTGGGGTCGGTAAAGGCGACGATCTTGCCCCTCAGGTCCTCGATTTTCTGGATGGGGCCATTGGCCTGGACGATGATTTCCATCTCGTAGCCGAACTCGTCCTGCTTCGACGCCATCATTGCGAAGGGCGCGAATCCCGCGCAGTTGACGGCCAAGGGGACCGAGCCGGTGTTGAACCCCGCGATGTGCAGGCGGCCCGCGCGCATCGCCTCGATCTGCGCGGCGTTGGACTGGACGGGGAAGAAAACGACTTTTTTTCCTGTTTCCTTCGCGATGTGGGCGATGAAGTCGTCCCAGACCTTGCGGTAGACCTCGGGGTCTTCCACCGGGGTATAGGCGAAAATGAGCGTGGCGGGATCGGTTTGTTCTTTCGGATCGGTGGGGACGTCGGCGATCAGGTCGCCGTCGAGGTCTTTGAAGCGGGTGTCCAGGGACGCCGCCGGGCTGGCGGTCAGAAGGGCGGCGGCCACGGCGAGGAGGCTGCCGAGAAGGGTACGGCGGACATAAACTGCGGTCACGTGCGAAGTCTCCTGGACTGGCGATGCGGTCATCGCCAGTGTGCCGCATCCGGCCGCTCGCGTCACTTACGCGACGAACCGAAAACGTAACCGAGAATCGACGTCAGCACCGGGATCAAAATATTCAACAGCAGCAACTGCGCGATCGACGTCCAGAATTCCCGTCCGGCCCTGCGCATTTCCTTGATGGTGAGAGCGATATCCAGCGCGCGTTTCACATCGTCCGATGTGGGCTTTTCGATCGCGCTCAGATTGGACAGGATTTTCTCGAGCGCCGAGATGTCGGCGGGGACATGGTGGAGTTCGTTGACGGCGATGCAGCCGACCAGGATCAGGCTGAGCATGGCGATGAGGAGCAGGACGCCAATCGCCAGATGAAATCCGATCTTGTCCTTTGGGTCCAGTTCGGCGGCTTTCGCGTCTCCTGCGAGGGATTTGTCGCCACTTGGCCTCGCGTCTGCGGTACCCGGCACTGGCAGCGCAGGCTCAACATCATCCGCCCCAGCCATGAAACCGATCCTCCCGTGTCCCCCGGGGTTTCAGTTCGCCAGGTCCAGCGACTTCAGCGCCAGTCTGGTTTGGGCACGATCGTCTTTATCCAGCGAAAAGATCCGCCGGTTCTTTTCCTTTTCCTCGACCGCCCAGTTCAGGACCTTCAGCGCTTCCAACATGACATCGCTGCGGGAGGCGAGATTAAGTTTTCTCCGGAGATCTTCGAGGACATCGTCTGCAATACTGACCTTGATGTCTGCCATGACAAACTCCCAAACCACTGCGCGAGACCACAGCTTAGGTAAGCACCATGCCGCGGCGCGTCAATCGGTTGGGCGGTTTCAGACCGACAAATCCAGCAGCGATCCCCTGGGCAAATTCCGGTTCGGCGGGCCTTCCGGCGGCGCACCGGGCGCGGCGCGATGCGGCGGCGTGGCCTGCGACGCCGGTGCCTGGTTGCCGGCGGACGCGTTCATTGCGCGCGCCGGTTCTACGGGCTGCGGCGCAACGGGGGCCGGGGCCCTGGTGAGCCCGCCCAAAGCGAGACCGGCGAGAGAGAGGGGAGACAACATAATTGGCATAATGCACCGGAAATCTGAACAAGCCGTTAATTTCAGGGGCGATTTTCGCCGGAAAAATCGAGGCGCCGGAATGGATTGGCACACCCGCCCGGGAACGTTACCATGACCCGACCGACCGTGCCGAGAGGAAACGCACCCTTATGATTAACAAGATCGTCCAGTCCATGGCCGATGCCATGGCGGGCATCGCGGATGGTTCCATTGTGTTGCTCGCGGGCTTTGGCTCGGTCGGGCAGCCGAACCAACTGATCGAAGGCCTGATCGAGCAAGGCGCCAAGGATCTGACTGTTGCCGCCAACAATGCCGGTTCCGGCCATGTCGGGCTCGCGCGCCTGATGGAACTGGGGCGGGTCCGGAAAATCATTTGTTCGTTTCCCCGGTCCTCCGACCCCGTGGTGTTCGAAACCCTGTATCGCGCGGGCAAGATCGAGCTGGAGATCGTCCCCCAGGGCACCATCGCCGAACGCATGCGTGCGGCGGGGGCGGGCATTCCGCAATTCTTCACCGCGACCGGCGTCGGCACCAAAATGGCTGTTGGCAAGGAGCATCGCGAGATCGACGGCCGCACCTACATCCTGGAAAGCGCGTTGAAGGGCGATGTGGGACTCGTGGAGGCCTGGGAGGCGGATCGCTGGGGCAACCTGACCTACAAACTCGCGGGCCGGAATTTTAACCCCATCGTCGCCATGGCCTCTGACCTGAGCATTGTGCAGGCCCAGCATATCCGCGAACTCGGCGAACTGAACCCGGACCATATCGTTACGCCCGGCATCTTCGTGGATCGCGTGCTGCACGTGCCCTATGGCGATCCCGGGAGTTTTTGAGCGAGACCTCGCTCCCCGTCATGGCCCGGCTTGACCGGGCCACCCGAAGCGGCATGGTGCCGGCCCGATGGCCCGGTCGCGCCGGGCCATGACGGAGAGAGCGGAGCGCGAAAC
>JAYWAX010000353.1:0-4908 GCA_043782125.1 Acetobacteraceae bacterium
ATCCCGAGCTGTGGCCGATTAGACTCGGTTGGCTCAGACAGATCGGATGGCCGGCGAGGTTGAACCAGGCCAGAAATCAGCGGGATTGCCAAAATGAGAACCGCTGCCCGGCGGTGCCGTGACCGCGCGGCCGGTTCCACGGTAGAAGGGCCTTCGCGATATGACCCGGAAGGCCCCCCGCCATGCCCGCCCCCGCCATGATCTCCGTCGAAGACGCCCGCGCCCGCATCCTGGCCGGTCTGCGCCCCACACCCGCCGAGATCGTGGCGCTCGCCAACGCCTGGAATCGGGTGACGGCGGAGCCCGTGATCGCCCGCCTGACGCAACCGCCCTTCGATGTCTCCGCCATGGACGGATATGCCCTGCGCGCTGCTGACGGCGTACTGGGCGCGACCCTGACCGTGATCGGCGCCGCGCCCGCCGGGCATCCCTTCGATGGCGCGGTCGGACCCGGCCAGACCGTGCGCCTGTTCACCGGATCGGTCGTGCCGGCGGGCGCAGATGGGATCATGTTGCAGGAAGACACGGACCGCGATGGCGACGTTGCGACGGTGAAGGAAGCCGTCGTCGCGGGCCGCCACATTCGCCGCGCCGGACAGGATTTCGCGCATGGCGACACCGTCATCCCCAAAGGCCGGAAAATGACCGCGCGCGACGTGGGGCTCGCCGCCGCCGCCAATCACCCCTGGGTTGCCGTCCACCGCAAGCCGCGAGTCGCGATCCTGGCCACCGGCGACGAAATCGCGCTGCCTGGCGAGCCCATTCCATCGGGCGGCATCGTCAGCTCCAACTCCCACGCGCTCGCCGCTCTGGTGCGCGCCATGGGCGGGGATCCCACCGTGCTGCCTGTGGCGAAGGACACGACCGAGGCGATCGCCGCCGCTGCCGATCAGGTCGCCGGATACGACCTGCTGGTGACCACCGGCGGTGCATCCGTGGGCGATCACGACCTGGTCATTTCGGGTCTGCAAACACGAGGCCTCGTCGTCGATTTCTGGCAGATCGCCATGCGGCCGGGGAAACCTTTGCTGTTCGGCCAGATGGGCGCTGTTCCCGTTCTTGGCCTGCCCGGCAACCCGGTCTCCGCTTTGGTCTGCGCTGCCCTGTTCCTGCTGCCCGCGCTGGCGCTGATGCAAGGCCTGCCGGCCGGTCCGCCGCCCACGGTTTCCGCAATTCTGGGTGTGGCGGTGAAGGAGAACGATCGCCGGGCGGATCATCTGCGCGCGGCGGTTTCCACGGACCAGGCCGGACGCCTGGTGGTCGCGCCGTTCCCGGTGCAGGACTCCGCGATGTTGCGGCGCCTGGCCTCCGCCGACGCGCTGATCCTGCGCGCGCCGCACGCGTCCGCGCTTCCCGCCGGCGCCGAAGTCACCGTCATCCGCCTCGACTCCCTGGGTATCTGATCCCTGGGTATTTAACCGCCCGGAGCTTTGCCCCGGGGGCCCCGTTAACCGTTCCGGAATGTTTGTGTGAGAGGTTCATCGAAACCTCTTGCCAACCACGTATCTTCAATGGTACACAGCCAATCGGAACGCACCCATGAACACGTCCAGACCCGAGATTCCCGTGCTCTTTTATCGGACCGCGGGCGGATCGGAGCCGGTCAGGGATTGGCTGCGCGGCCTGCCACCAGACGACCGGCGGGAGATCGGCCTGGACCTTTCCACCGTGCAGTTCGGCTGGCCGGTGGGGATGCCGGTTTGCCGGTCCCTCGGGGCCGGATTGTGGGAGGTGAGATCGACATTGCCCAGCCGCCGCATCGCGCGGGTGTTGTTTTTCGTGGACGAGGGGCGAATCGGCGTCGTGCACGGGTTCGTCAAAAAGACCCAACAGACCCCACCGGACGATATCGCTCTGGCGCGGGGACGGATGAAGGAGATGAAGTCATGACCACCGGAAATCCCCACTGGGGCAGTTCCCTCGACGACCTTCTGACAGAGGACGGTGTCCGCGAACAGGTCCGCGCCGAGGCCGCCACCCGCGTCGTCGCCTGGCAACTGACCCAGGAGATGGAGCGGCAGGGGATCACGAAATCCGAACTGGCGGCGCGGATGGGCACCAGCCGGGCGCAGTTGGACCGGATTTTGAAGGCCGAGGGCAATGTCACGGTCGAAACATTGCGCCGCGCCGCCGCCTTGGTGGGCCGCGAACTGAAGGTGGAACTGGTCTGACCTCCCTCGCCGAACGTCTGGGGTTTGGCGCTCAGGACAGGCTCTTGATCGTCAATTGCGACGATCTCGGCGTGAGTCACGCGGCCAATCTCGCCATTTTTCGAAGTATGTCCCAGGGCATCGCCACCAGCGCCACTCTGATGGTCCCCTGTCCCTGGGCTTTTGAGGCCGCGCGCATGCTGGCGGGGTTTTCCGTCGGCGTGCATTTGACCCTGACCTCCGAATACTCCGGATATCGCTGGCGCGGCCTGACCCGCGCGGCGGGGTTGCACGACAGGGATGGATTTCTCCCGGCCACGGCCAAGGCCGCTCTGGACCGGCTTGGCGTGGAAGACGTCCGCGCGGAATGTCGCGCGCAGATCGACGCTGCGCTGTCCTGGGGCGTGGATGTCACGCACCTCGATAGTCACATGAACATTGTTCAGGACCGGTCGGATTTGTTCGAGGTTTATTTGGACCTGGCGGCGGAATACCGCGTTCCCGTCCGGATGTTTTCTCGTGAAACGACAGAACGGCAAGGATTTCGGGCGCCCGAACGTGCTGCCGCGCGCGGTATCCTTTGCAACGACCACATGATTTATCCTTGGCCCAGACCCACCGGGGACGTGTTGTTCGAGGAAGTGCCGAAGCTCGCGCCCGGCGTCACCGAGGTATTCGCCCATCCGGTGCTGGATGGCGAGGAATTGCGCGGTTACGGCCCACACTACGCGGACCTGCGCGCGCACGACGCACGGAGCCTCGTGGATGCCTCTGTGTCTGCGTTGCTTGACCGGCACGGCATCCACCGCATCGGTTTTCGCGATTTGCGGGCGTTGCAACGCGGCGATTGAGGGGGCTCGCGCGGCGGCCGGTATTCGAAATGTACCTGCGATTGACTCCGGGCGGCGGCGCGCCACGGAAGCAGCCGTCGCTGGATTTGACGCCGTAACCCGAATCCCGCGAGTGTCAGCCGCATCGAACAGGGGGAAGCTTCCATGCGCTGGCTGATCGCGGCGGTAACCGCATTTTTTGTGTCGTCCACGGCTCACGCTCAGGAATACGGGCCGCCGGAGTTGATCGCAAAAGCGAAGGCGGAGGGCCGGATTTTCTTTTACTCGGTGAATTTCTCAGAGACCGAGCAGGCCTGGATCGCTGCGTTCAACAAACGGTTTCCGTTCGTAAAGGTGGAACTCACCCGCGCGCCGGGCGGGCAGTTGATCACGCGCATCCGGTCCGAATACGCGGCGGGAAAGCTGGCCGCGGACGTGATCGAGTATTCCGATCGCGGGCATTTGCTGACGATGCTGGACATGTATCAGGAGTACCGCCCGCCCAATGCGGCGGCTTTTCAGCCCGCTTCGGTGACCGATCCGAACAAGCTGTGGCCGCGCACGACGACGGGATGGTGCATCGCTTACAATACCGAACTGGTGCTGGACCCGCCGAAAAGTTTCATGGATCTGACCGATCCGAAATGGAAAGGAAACAAGATCGCGCAGGTGATCGCGGGCGGCGGCGGCCCGACCTGGAACCGGGTGCTGTTCGAACGTCAGGTACTGGGCGCGGATTATTGGGCGAAAGTCGCGGCCAATCGGACGCAGCTTTATCCCTCGGGCGCGCCCGCGACGGATGCGATCGTCCGGGGCGAGGTGCTGGTTGGCGCGCAGCAGACCAACATTGTCATTCCGCGGATGAAAGAAGGCGCGCCGGTGAAATGCATCATGCCGCCGGAGGGCACGCCGTTGACGTCGTATGGTGCCGGCATTCCGAAATCGGCCACGAACGTCAATGCCGCCCGCCTGTTCCTGAACTGGTCGCTGTCGCGGGAAGGGCAGGAGGCGTTCGCCCGCGATTCCGGCGGGTTTTCGGCTTTGATCGACGGGCCCGCACCGGATGGGATCGATCCCAAAACGGTGAAGCCCTGGTATTCTAAAATGGAAGACTATATCGCGTTGCAGGAGTCGTGGGTTGCAGAGTGGAACAAGGTGAATAATTACCGGCAATAGGACCTTCGGGAACACGTCCCGCGCGGTTCCCGTTGTCCTGGCGGCGCGGCCTTTTCGCGGAACGCCGGGACCCGGTGGCCGCGGGCAGGCGATCGCCCGGAGCGTGAGTCCGCGCCGTCCTTACACCGCCCGGAACCGTCTGACCCCGTCGTTCCCGGTCTCCCGTGTCAGTTCCCCGCGTCCCGCCATGTAATTCAGATGCGCCAGCACTTCGCCAAACGCGAACCCGGTCTGGTGCGCGTCCAATGCGCGGTCGAACAGCGTCGGCACCAGATCGGCGGCCGAGAGGGGCCGTTCGCGGCAGCCATCGGCGATGCGTTCGCAGCGGATCGCGTGATGCTCCGTCAATTCGTCGATCCGCGCGTGCAGGCCGCGGAAGGGCAGGCCATGGCCCGGCAGGACCAGCACGTCGTCCGGGACATCTCCGCGCAAGCTTCCGAGGTCGCGCAAATACTCACCCAACGGGTTTTCGTCCGGTTCCACCGGGTGGACGCTGACATTCGGCGAAATACGCGCGATGACCTGATCGGCGGCGAAGAACAGTTTGCCGTTGGGCTGATGCAGCGTTGCCTGTTCCAGCGCGTGGCCGCCGCCGGTCAGAATGCGAAAATCCCGCCCGCCTACGCGGCGGAGATCGCCGTGGCGGATGCGGTCGTAGGATGCGGGCACGCCGGTGGTCAGGCGCAGGTAATTATGGCCCCGCCCCAGGACGATATCGGTCGTTTCCTTGGCGAGTCCGTTGGCCCGGTAAA
>JAYWAX010000354.1:0-13449 GCA_043782125.1 Acetobacteraceae bacterium
CATGGGCACCGGCCCGATCCCCGCGACCCGCAAGGCGCTGGCCCGCGCGGGCTGGAAGGTCGAAGATCTCGACCTGATCGAAGCCAACGAGGCCTTCGCGGCCCAGGCCCTCGCCGTCAACAAAGATCTGGGCTGGGATACCGCGAAGGTCAACGTCAACGGCGGCGCCATCGCCATCGGTCACCCGATCGGCGCTTCGGGCGCGCGCGTGCTGGTGACGTTGTTGCATGAAATGAACAAGCGCGACGCGAAAAAAGGCCTCGCCACGCTGTGTATCGGCGGCGGCATGGGTGTCGCGATGTGCCTGGCTCGATAATAAAAAGGGAGTTGAACATATGTCTCGAGTCGCATTGGTTACCGGGGGAACCCGCGGCATCGGCGCCGCCATCAGCGTCGCCCTGAAAGCAGCCGGGCGGAAAGTCGTTGCCAATTACGCGGGTAACGACGAAGCCGCCGCCGCCTTCAAAGCCGAACACGGGATTGAGGTTTACAAATTCGACGTCGGCGATTTCGCCGCCTGCGAGGCGGGCCTCGCCGCGATCGTCGCAGAAAACGGGCCGATCGAAATCCTTGTGAACAACGCGGGGATCACCCGCGACGGCACGATGCTGCGGATGCGCCGCGACATGTGGGACGCGGTGCTGGATACCAACCTCGGCTCCTGCTTCAACACCTGCAAACTGACGTTCGAGGGCATGCGCGCCGCGAAATTCGGCCGCGTCGTCAATATCGGCAGCGTCAACGGCCAGGCCGGACAGTATGGCCAGGTCAATTACGCCGCCGCCAAATCGGGCATCCATGGGTTTACCAAAGCCCTGGCGCAGGAAGGCGCGCGCTTCGGCATTACGGTCAACGCGATTGCGCCGGGTTATGTCGATACCGAGATGGTCCGCGCCGTGCCCGGCGAAGTCCTTAAAAAAATCGTCGCCAAAATCCCCGTCGGACGTCTGGGCCACGCCGAGGACATCGCCCGTGGCGTCGCCTTCCTGACCGCCGACGATGCCGATTTCATCACCGGCTCGACCCTGTCGATCAACGGCGGCCAGCATATGTATTGAGACTGACTTGCTGGGACTGGCTTATTCGAACTGGCGCCCGGTACGATTGACTTATGGCGTCTCCTTGCGCCGCTTCACGACCGGGCGCGTCCCGGCCATGAAGCGGACCGGCGGCGACCGGTCCCCGGGATCGCGAATGAAATGAAACGCATGCGTTCCCGTCGCTGGCATGACGGACCGGAAACCCGGCGCTTCCGTCCTCGCAGTTTGGCACCCGAAAATATGGAGAGTCCACGGCCATGAACGCCCTCACGAACACGCAATACCGCCATTTAACGGTGGAAAAATTCGCCGGAGCCGCCGGTGCCGATGTGACCGGCGTCGATCTGTCGCAAGATGTGTCGGACGAGGTGCTGGCCGAAATTCGCGCCGCGTTGCTGGATAATCTGGTCATTTGCATCCGTGGTCAGGATTTTACCCCCGCCCAACAACTGGCCTTCGCGCGGCGCTGGGGCGAGATCCATCTGCATCCGTTCATGCAAGGCATGGAAGAATATCCCGAAATTCTGGCCATCGTGAAAAAACCCACCGACAAGAAGAATTTCGGCGGTTCATGGCACACCGATCAGATGTTTTCGCCATCGCCCGCGATGGCGACCATGCTGTATGCGAAACAAGTTCCGTCGGCTGGCGGCGATACGATGTACACCAACCAATATCTGGCGTACGAATCCCTGTCCGGCGGCATGAAAACCCTGGCCGGACAACTGCGCACCGTGTGTGTTGGCGATAATTTCCGCCAGCAGGACGGCAAGTCTCGCAAAGACCGGTATTCCGATGCCATGTCCGACATGAAGGTCAAGGACCCTGGCAACGTGCAGACAACCAGCATCCATCCGCTGGTGCGCACCCATCCGGAAACCGGCCGCAAGGCATTGTATGTCGGCAACCATGTGCAACGCTTCGACGGGATGACCGACGACGAAAGCATCCCGCTGCTCGAGTTTTTCATGAAGCATTCGACGCGGCCCGAATTCACCTGCCGCGTGCGATGGGCGAACGGAACGCTGACCATCTGGGATAACCGTTGCACCCAGCACTTCGCGGTGAACGATTACCCGGCGGAAACGCGGATCATGCACCGGATCACGATCTGCGGGGACCAACCGTTCTGAGGACGCGCCGGGGCTCTGCCCCCGTGGGCCACGAAGAGCGGACCACGGGGGCAGAGCCCCATCGCCGCCCCAAAACCTGGGCCTGTCACAACCGCGCCAGCGCCGCGGTCAAAAGCCGTGCGAATCGCGCGGCCCACGATGCCTGGCCCTCGGCGGTTTCGATCAGGTCCTGACGAATTTCGATTTCGACGTGTTCCAGACCCCGCCCCTCGCCATGGCGAGGAATGCTGTAATCGCTATCCCCGGTGATCGCATAGGGCGCGTTATCGCCAACCGTCAGATCGCCTTCCGCGCGCAGCAGCTCCAGCATGATATTGGCGAGTTTGGTTCGCCGGAAATACAAAACCCCGACCTCGACCGCGCGCGGTTCGCCTTTGAACACGGGCGTGAAGCTGTGCATCGCGACGAAGATTGTGTCCTGTCCGGCCGCCGCGCGCGCATCCAGCAACGACTCGATACGATTGTGATATGGATGAAAAATCGCGTCCACCCGCCGCGCGCGATCCGTTTCGCTCAGGCCGCGATTGCCCGGAATGTCCGTGAATTCGCTGACATCCGGCATGGCCGAAGCCCAGGAGGGATCGCGATTGCAATCGACGACGAGGCGGGAATAGGTCTGAAATATCGCGGGCGCGTCCAACAGATCCGACAGAATCTCAGTCACACCCGCGATGCCGATATCCCAGGCGATATGCCGTCCCAGTTCGGAGTCCGGCACGCCCAGATTGGCCAGCGCCTTCGGAAACATTCGCCCGGCGTGATCCGCGGTCAGAACATAGCGCGATTTTCCGCCTTCGCGGCGCGACCGGACAGGCGGCGGCTCGCCTGGTCCCAACAGAGAAGGCTTCGTGGTGGTCATATTTGCATCTCCATCAGGTGACCCGAACCCGGGTTCATTCTACAACCGCCTTCCTGACCAAGAAAGGACCAGACCATGGCGCTCCCGGCACAGATGATTCATATCGCGATGGACGGCGCGGGCGCGCCCGAGGTGATGCAGCTCGCGACCGGCCCGTTGCCCGCGCTGAAGCCGGACGAGCTTCTGATCCGCGTTCAGGCGGCGGGCGTGAACCGCCCCGACATCGCCCAACGTCAGGGTTCGTACCCGCCGCCGCCCGGCGCTTCGCCGTTGCTTGGCCTGGAATGCGCGGGCGAGGTTGCCGCCGTCGGCGCCGCCGTGTCCGGTTGGGCGGTGGGCGACAAGGTTTGCGCCCTGACCAATGGCGGCGCTTATGCCGCGTATTGCACGGCGCCCGCGCCGCAATGCCTGCCTTGGCCGGCGGGCTACGACGCCATCCGCGCCGCCGCGCTGCCGGAAACATTTTTCACGGTTTGGGCCAATTTGTTTCAGGCGGGCCGTCTGGCCAAGGGCGAGAAAGTCTTGATTCATGGCGGCAGCAGCGGCATCGGCGTGACCGCCATCCAGTTGGCGCGCGAATTCGGCGCGACCCCCTATGCCACCGCCGGGTCCGATGAAAAAACCGCCGCCTGCGTGCGCTTCGGTTGCGATGCCGCGATCAACTACCGGACCGAGGATTTCGCCGCGCGTATCAAGGAATTGACCGGCGGCAAGGGTGTCGATGTCATCCTGGACATGGTCGGCGGGTCCTATGCGATGCAAAATATCCGATCGCTCGGCATGGACGGCCGCCTGGTGCTGATCGCGTTCCTCGGTGGATCGAAAGTCGAAAATTTCGACATGCTACAGATCATGATCCGCCGGTTGACCGTCACCGGCTCTACCATGCGCCCGCGCACCACCGCGCAAAAGGCGCAGATTGCGGCAGAGTTGCGGGAAAAAGTGTGGCCCATTTTGGATGCAGGCCGTTGCGCCCCCGCGATTCACGCGACATTTCCATTGTCCGGGGTCGTGGCGGCGCACAAGCTGATGGAATCCAGCCAGCATATCGGAAAAATCATGCTGACCGTGGCCTGAACCCGTCCAAAAGCCCAGTGGCAATCGAAGCCACTGGGCTTTTTGTTTGGGCGGCGGCCGCCTGACGTTTACCAGTCAGAACTCGTGAGTCACGCCATGCGATAAAAACGCGCCAAAGCGATATCGCAGCCTAAGCCAAATGCTGCCTGAAAAATTTCACCGTGCGGTCCCACGCCAGATTCGCCGCTGCCTCCTGATACCGCGGCGTCGAATTGTTATGAAATCCGTGCTGCGTTCCCGGATACATATGCATCTCGTGCTTCACCCCCGCCGCCTTCAAACCCGCTTCGTAGGCCGGCCACATCGCGTCGATCCGCTCGTCGTTTTCCGCATAATGGATCAGTAACGCCGCCTTGATCCCGGGGATCGCCGCGGTCTCCGCCGCCGCCCCGTAAAACGGCGCCGCGGCCCGCACGTCCGCGCCCAAAGCCGCCGCCAAATAATTCGTCGTGCTGCCGCCCCAGCAGAACCCGGTCACGCCCAGTTTCCCCGACGACAGCGCAAGACCTTTCAGATATCGCGCGCTGTTCAGCATATCCGTCCGCAGCTTGCCCTGATCGAGGCCCGTTTGCAGCATCTTGCCGTCGTCGTCGTTGCCCGGATACCCGCCCACCGGCCACAACCCATCGGGCGCCAGCGCCAGAAACCCCTCGACCGCCGCGCGGCGCGCCACGTCTTCGATATAAGGGTTCAGCCCGCGATTCTCATGGATCACCAGCACGCAGGGAAACGGCCCATTTCCCGCCGGTTGCGCCAAATAGCCGCGCATGTCCCCGGACGAGCCACCCGGCGACTTATACGTCACATATTTCGCCTTGATCCGCTCATCCGTGAACGAAATGGTCTGCGCCTGAGCGTAACGCGGTAACAACGCCTGTGCCATCGCCAGCCCGCCGGCGGTCAGCGCCGCGGCCCGCGTCAGGAACGACCGCCGGTCCATGCCGCCGTGGCAATATTCGTCGTAAAGATCGAACACAAGCTGGTCGATTTCGATCTGCGCAATCCCGTTCATGGTACTGGGCTCCCTGTTTCCGGGCAGCCTGACATGGAAACGGCCCCGAGAAAACCATATTGACGCGGATTTTCGTTCGGAGAATAAAAGCCTATAACCGAGATTGCAGGGACCGATCATGACCGCGCAGTGCCATCCGCTTCCGCCCGATTCTGCCACCGATTTTCTGCAACTGGCGGCGCGCGCGATTTGCGTTCGACCTGGGGAAACCGCCAGCCAGGGCGCGGCGCGGATACGGCATTTGTCGCATACTGCGATGGGGTTTGAACCGCGGGATGGCGTGGAATATATTCTTTCCATCCTGGTTTTCGGCCATTTCAATCTGATCCTCGATGCCATGTCCGACGCCTTCCAGGGACAGACCGAGGCGGCGAAAACCCGGGCCAAATCCAGCATCGTGGCACTGGACCGCGCGCTGCTCGCGACGCTCCGCGAACTGCGTCTGCAACAAAAGCGCCCGGTGGCCCGGGCGCCGGTTCACGCGCCCGCCGAGCCCCCGGCCCATGGCGAAACGCAAACCCAGGCCCAGCCAGCCGCCACGCAGAAGCGGCCCGCGCCGCCCGCCGCCGCGCGCCAGCCCACACAAACTGCCCCACTTCCCGGCCTGCCCGGCCAAAGGCCCGCGCTGGATGAACCTGCGCCGAACGTGGCCACGCCCGGTCCCCGTCACGCGGCGTTGGCGTCCACCTGCCTCGCGTCCGGGCGGTATGCCGCCGCCCCACAGGCTCGGGCGCCCGCGCCCGGCGGGCCGATGGCGGCCGCGCCTGGCAGGCCGATGGCGGCCGCGATGGCCTGACTGTCCGGCGGTTGCTTCGCGCCTTGCGGACTCGCCCGCCGAACGCCCGCTGGCAACATTCGTCAGGCATACGTCCCGGCCGGGCAAACCGCCTCCTGGCATCCGTCGATTGTCAAACGCCGCCAGACAACCGCCCTATGGGCATTCGCCCGCGCGCGGGCTATGACGGTCGCGCATGAAACCACCATATGGCAACAAACCCGGCGGGTCCGGCCGCCCCCCCTCGCGCCAAGGCCCCAAGCCTGGCGGCGCCGCTTCGCATGACCGTGGCCCCAATTCCCGAGGCGCCAATCCGGGCGGCTCCGCTTCCGCCGGCGCCAGTACCCGCGGACCAGGGTCATCGAACCGTCTTGGCCTGGGTGGCGTCCAACCGGACTCCCGCGGCCCACGGCCCGAAGGCGCCAAGCCGCACGGCGCCAAGCCCTACAGCCCCAGGCCCCAGGGCGCCGCACCCCGTGACGGCGCGTCCCGCCAGCCCACATCCCATGGCGGCAAACCGTTCCAGAAACGGGCCGACTCCCCGCGCCCCGACTCCCCGCGCTCCGACTCCGGCCAACGCGACGTTCAAACCGCAGGCCGAGGCGCCTATATCGACGGCCAGCGTCACGATCCTCGCCCGCCCGCCAGAGGCCCCGACACCCCCAAAGGCAGCGTCTGGCTGTACGGCTACCACGCCGTCGCCGCGGCTTTGGTCAATCCCCGCCGCCTGCTGCGCCGCCTGATCCTGACCGAGGAAGCCGAGGCCAACCTTACCCAGACCCTCCCCCCACCCTGGGCGCTCCAGCCAGAGCGCACCGATCGGGCCCGCATCGACCAACTTCTGGGCCGCGACATCGCCCACCAGGGCGTCGCGCTGCTGGCCGATACCCTGCCGCAACCCAGCCTCGCCGAGGTCCTGGAACGCTCCGGCCCGATCATCGTGCTGGATCAGGTCACCGATCCCCGCAACGTCGGCGCCATCATGCGCTGCGCCGCAGCGTTTGGCGCCGCCGCCGTCATCACCCAGGACCGCAACGCGCCGGAAGAAACCGGCTCGCTGGCCAAAGCCGCGTCCGGCACGTTGGAAACCCTGCCGCTGCTGCGCGCCGTCAACATCGCGCGCACGCTGATCGCCCTGAAAGCCGCCAATGTCTGGTGCGTCGGCCTCGATGCGTCCGGCAAACCCCTGTCCGGTCCCTTCTTCGCGGGCCGCCGGATCGCTCTGGTTTTGGGCGCCGAGGGCGATGGCATGCGCCGCCTGACCCGCGAAACCTGCGACGAGGTCGCGGGCCTGGCCATTAAAGGGGCAGTCGAGAGCCTGAATGTCTCCGCCGCCGCCGCCGTGGCGCTGTACGAGCTCAAGAGAACGGCATGACCTACGATCCCGCGCCCGCCGCCAAAGCCCTTCGCGCCGCGCGCCTGGGACGGCGCCTGGTCTTACCGCTGCCCGCCGGAATCGCCCCGGCCGACGAAACACAGGGCGCCGCCGTCCAACTGGCGCTGGCCCATCTGGCGGGCGCGGTGCCCCCGGCGGGCTTCAAAATCGGCGCCACCGGCAAGCGGATGCAGGACTATCTCGGCCTGGCCGGTCCGGCGGCGGGATTCATGTCGGCAGCCAATGTTTTCCGCGGCGACGGCGCTGTCCGCTTCGCCGATTGCATCAAGCCGGGCGTGGAGTGCGAGGTCGCCGTCCGCCTCGCCCATGACCTGCCACCGGGCACCTATACCGCCGCCACCGTTGCCGCCGCAGTCGGAGAATTCGTCGCCGCCATCGAAATCGTCGAGAATCGGTACGACGACCTGAAAACCCTTGGCACCCCGACCCTGATTGCCGATCAGGTCTACCACGTCGCCGCCGTGTTGGGCGAACAGGGCGGCATCGATTGGCGGCGCCTGGACGTCGGCGCCCTGCGCGGCCGCATGTCGATCGACGGGGTGGAGCGCGACGCGGGCGTCACCACCGACCTGATGGGCCACCCGTTCGCGTGCCTGGCCTTTCTCGCCAGTTCCCCCGTCGCGGCGGCGTTTGGCGGGCTGAAAGCGGGTCAATGCGTCATGCTGGGGTCCGTCACCCCGCCGATCTGGCTGGATGGCCCGGCGGAGATAAAAGTGTCGTTCGACGGCCTGCCAGAAGTGAGCGCGCGACTGACGTAAACCCGTCGCGCCGCCCCAGGGACTGGGCATGCGCTTGAACGGCACCGCTGTGCCTGTCCCGTTATGGCACGGCTCGACCGGGCCATCCGGAGCGGTACCGCCTCGCGACCAAAGCCACCCGATGGTCCCATGCGGCGATTTCTTCGCGAACGGAGCCGACGGCGCCAGTTCCGATGGCCCGGTCGAGCCGTGCCATGACGGGAAGACGCACGCGGCCAAATTCAAGCGATTGCCGTGCTCCCCGGGACGGCGCCCCTTGAACCCATCACACCGGATCCCAATTGAAGCAACGGTCCGACGTGTCCATCGGCATGAACCCGTCCTTCAACGCGGGCGCCGCGAGTGTCGCGATCGATTCGGGCGTCCACCCCTCGGCATTATGGATAATCCGGATCGGCCGCGGCGAACTGAACAGATAAATCTCATTCATCCGCGTCCCAAACACCTGCCCCGACACGCCCTTCGCGGCATCCGAACTCAAAAACACCGCCAGCGGCGCGTTTTTATCGGGAGTCATGCGTTTCAACTTTTCCACTTCCGCCGCCTGTTCCGGCGTATTGGACGGAATCGAACTTGTCATGCGCGACCAGGCCCACGGAGAGAGGCAGTTGGACCGTACGTTGTAACGGGCCATGTCGAGCGCGATCGATTTCGACAACGCGGTAATCCCGAGTTTCGCCGCCGCGTAATTCGCCTGTCCGATATTGCCAATCAGGCCCGACGTCGAGGTAATGTGAACGAAACTGCCGCTTTCCTGCGTCCGGTAATGCTCCGCCGCCGCGCGCGACACAAAGAAGCTTCCGTTCAGATGGACAGAAATGACCGACAGCCAGTCATCCTCGCTCATGCGGTGAAAAATACCATCGCGCAGAATGCCGGCGTTGTTCACGACCGCGTCGATGCGCCCGAAATGATCCAGCGCCGATTGCACGATTTTGCGCGCCGAACCCCAGCTCGCCACCGACTCGGTGCAAATTTCCGAAACCCCGCCGTTCTGTGCGATCAGCGCCTTGGTCTGTTCCGCGGGCGAGGCCGATCCGCCTTCGCCGGACAACGACGCGCCAATGTCGGCGATAATCACCTTCGCGCCCGCTTTCGCCATCATGATCGCGATCTCGCGCCCGACGCCGCCACCGGCACCGGTCACCACCGCGACCTTGCCCTCCATCATTCCTGCCATCCGTCTCGTCTCCTTTGGGGGTGGGCGGCCAACATGGCGCCCGCCGCGCGCAGTGTCGAGCGTGCGCTTCGCCAGTTACCGCCGCCACCGCCCCGCGCGCCCGTCCAATGGACGAAATCGCCGCGCCATGCTTGTTTGTGCGTGTATCCGGAGACCGACTGACATGCCCGCGCCCAGGCGACCGATTGCGTTCGTGCTTGCTTCGACCGATCATGGGACAATGATCGTCAACCGTTTCGACTATAACATGATCGAGCCCGGCAAAGGCTATGGCGTGGGGTTCATGCTGTTGAACCAGTCCAGCTACGATATGGACGAAGCCACGATGATGAAGAATCTGCTGGACGCGCGGCGCACGCATTTCGGCGATGGCGTGGTGGCCGTCGATGCCGGCGCCAATATCGGCGTGTTCTCTGTCGAACTGGCGAAGCACATGACCGGCTGGGGCCAGATTTTCTCAATCGAGGCGCAGGAGCGCGTGTTTCACGCTTTGGCCGGCAACATCGCCATCAATAATTGCTTCAACGCCACGCCAATTTTCGCCGCCGTCAGCGCGCAGCCGGGACAGATGCGCATCCCGGTGCCGAATTACTTCGCCCCCGCGTCGTTCGGCAGTCTGGAGCTTCGCCAGCGCGCGGGCACCGAAGCCATCGGCCAGCCGATCGATTATTCAGAGGAACGAATGACCGCCGTCCGCACCCTCTCCATCGACTCCCTCAGACTGGGCCGGCTCGATTTCCTGAAAATCGACATCGAGGGCATGGAGGTCGAGGCGCTGGAAGGCGCGCGGGAAACCGTCGCGCGGGCCCGGCCCATCATGTTCATCGAACACGCGAAATCCGATCAAGCCGCGATCGCGGCGTATCTCTCGGGTTTCGAATATAAGACCTTCACCGTCGGCATGAACGTGCTGGCCATCCACACGGCCGACCCGATCGCCGGGATGGTGCGTGTCGTGCCGCCGGCGGGAGGGTAATCGTGCGCGGCCTCAATCAGGATTATCCGCTGCTACTGTCGTCGGTGCTGGAGCACGGCGCGGCCAATTTCGGCGCCGTCCCGGTGGTGTCCGTCAACCGCGACGAAATCGCGCGTCTCGACTATGCCGCGATCGCCGTCCGCGCGCGCCGCCTGGCCTCCAGCCTGCGGCGGCTTGGCTTTGGACCAGACACGATGGCCGGATCGCTGGCCTGGAACACGCACCGCCATCTGGAATTGTTTTACGGCGTGACCGGTCTGGGCGCAGTGCTGCAAACCGCCAACCCCAGGCTGCCGCCGGCGCAAATCTGTTACACGATCGATTTTTCCGGCTACCGGATATTGTTCGTCGATGCCGATACGATCGAACTGGCGGAAAGCCTGGCGCCGCTGCTAAAGTCGGTGCGTCAATACGTGGTCATGGCACCGCGCGACGCGATGCCCGCCACCAATCTTCCTGATGTCGTCAGTTACGAAGATCTGATCGATGCGGGCGATCCCGATTTCTCCTGGCCCGTGCTGGACGAACGTACGGCTTGCCTGCTGTGTTTCACGTCCGGTACGACCGGCGATCCCAAGGGCGCGCTGTACAATCATCGCGGCACCGTGCTGAACGCGATGTCCACCGGCGCAGGCAACGGCTGGGCGGTGTCGGCGGACGATGCCATCCTCGCCGTGCCCGGGTTCTTCCATTGCAACGGGTGGGCCGTCCCTTTCTTCGGCCCGATGTACGGCGCGAAAATTGTCATGCCGGGCCGGCGCGCCGACACCGAATGGCTGCACCGCCTGATCGTCGAAGAGGGCATCACCGTCGGTCCCGGCGTGCCGACCATCTGGCTGTCGTTGCTGGACCACTGCCGCGAAAACGGCCTGTCTCTGGGCCGCATGAACCGGATTTTTTCCGGCGGCACCGCGCCACCGCTTGCGATGATCGAGGCCTATTACAGAGATTTCGGTATCAGAACCATCCATGGTTGGGGCATGACCGAAACGACCAGCGGCGCCACCATGTCGTTCGCGCCCGCCGCGCTGCCGGAACAACAGGCGCTGGCAGCGATGCGCACACCGGGCAAACCGCTGTTCGGAACGGAAATCCGCATCGCGGACGATAACGCGACAATCCTGCCGCGCGACGGCACGACGCCTGGCAACCTCCAGGTTCGCGGCGCCTGGAGCGCGGCGGGATATTTCCGCCGTCCCGATATCCAGGTCACGACGGAAGATGGCTGGATGCACACCGGCGACGTCGCGACCATCGGCCCCGATAACACCTTGCACATCGTCGATCGCGCCAAGGATGTCATCAAATCCGGCGGCGAGTGGATCGGCAGCCAGGCGCTGGAAGACGCCGCCTGCCGCCATCCCGCAATCGCCGAGGCCGCCGTCGTCGCCATTCCTCACCCCCGCTGGCAGGAACGCCCTTTCTTGATCGCGGTGGCCCGCGCCGCCGTGACAGAGGCGGACTTGCGCGCCCATTTGGCTGGCCTGGTGCCGAAATGGTGGCTGCCGGATGCCATCGCGTTCGTGGACGAATTGCCGCATGGCCCGACCGGAAAGCTCGCGAAAAACATCATTCGCAATTGGATCGCGGACGGGAAATTAACGCCATGACAATACCCCTCAGCCGGGATTTGGGCTTTTTGGCGCGGGAGCAGGCGGCCCGATACGGGTCGCGTCCGGCGGTGATTGGCATCGGCGAAACGATCGATTATGCGACACTGGCGGATCGCGCCGCGCGGATCGCATCGTTTTTGGCATCGCGCGGGGTAAAGCGGGGCGATCGGATCGGATTACTGATGAACAACCGGCCCGAATGGGTCGCGACCTTCTTTGGCGCCGCCATGGCGGGCGCCGTTGTCGTCGCGTTCAGCACATGGTCGAAGCGCGACGAACTCGCTTATCTGATCGCGGATTCCGGGATCGGACTGATCGTTTCGCTCGACGAATTCAGTGGTCAGAGTTTTGCTGCCGATCTGCGGACCATGGGACCGTTGGACGTTGTGCTGCTGGGAACGGATCGCGATCCGCATTGGACCCCATGGTCCGAAATGCTGGATTTTCCGCCCGCCGAACCCGGACAGCCCGCGCAACCCGGCGACGATGCGATCGTCATTTATACATCGGGTTCGTCAAGCCGTCCGAAAGCGGTGCCGTTGTCGCATGGCGGCATCGTCGAAAACGGGTTCGCGATCGGGGAACGCCAGGGATACACCGAAATCGATCGCGTTCTGCTGCCCCCGCCGCTGTTCTGGTCCTATGGCAGCGCCAACGCCATGTCCGCCGCCCTGACCCATGGCGCCGCGCTGGTCTTGCAGCCGCGCTTCGAACCGGGCGAGGCGCTCGATCTGATCGAGCAACATCGTTGCACCGCGATTTACACCCTTCCCGCGATCACCGCCGCCCTGATCTCGCATCCGAATTTCCGGCCGGAACGCACGCGCAGCCTGCGCACCGGCCTGACCATCGGCGCGCCGCAGGATGTGGTCACCGCGGCGACCGAGTTGGGCGCCAGCGAGATTTGCAACGTTTACGGCCAGACCGAATCCTTTGGAAATTGCTGCGTGACCTGGCACCATTGGCCGCTGGCGCGGCGCGCCGCCTGCCAGGGACCGCCTCTACCGGGCGTAACGATCCGGATCGTGGATGAAGTCACCAGCGCCATCCTGCCCCCCGGCCAGCCTGGGTTGATCGAGGTCGCCGGCTACGTCATGCGCGGATACATTGGTGCCAGCGCCAATCAGAACGCGGCAGCGCTGACCCCGGACGGATATTTCCGCACGGGCGACATGGGCGATCTGACGGACACCGGCGATATCCGTTTTATCGGGCGCACAACCGAAATGATCAAAAAAGGCGGCATCAACATTTCCCCTGCCGAGGTCGAAGATGTTTTGATGCGCCATCCCGCCATCGCTTTGGCCGGCGTGACCGGCGTGCCCGACCCAACCCAGGGCGAACTGATCGCCGCCTTCGTCATCCTTAAACCCGGTCATTCCATCACCGAAGCGGCACTGCTCCAGCATTGCCGCGACGCGGCGTCGCGTTATAAAGTTCCCGACTTCATTTCGTTTCAGGAGGAACTTCCCGTCACCGCCACCGGCAAGCTGATGCGCCGCGACCTGAAACCTTTGGCCAAGGCATTGACGGCATGAGCAAAGACAACTGGAACCGCTGGGGCCCCGAGGATGAGCGTGGTGCCCTGACTCATATCGGTCCGGACTCGATCCAACGCGCCGCCGCGCTG
>JAYWAX010000355.1:0-4906 GCA_043782125.1 Acetobacteraceae bacterium
GGGGTTTGGGGCAGCGCCCCAAGGCTTCCTTCCTTCCCCGCCAGGCCCAGTGACCGCGCTCCCCGTCACCTTGGCCGGAAGTAGCGCCAGATGCCGTCCAGCGCCACGGCGTCGCGCGTGCCCACGGCGATAAGGCCGCGGACGAACACCATCGAGCCCGTGGTGCGGGTCACCTCGCCGCGCAGTTCGACGAATTCGCCGGGTGCGACCGCGGACAGGAAATGCGTGTTCAACTGGATCGTCACGTTCGGGGCGCCCTTTGCCGCGTCCTCGACATAACAGCCCAACGTGTGGTCGGCGAAGGCGACCAGGATGCCGCCGTGAACGGCGCCCGCGGGGTTGGCGTGGTCCGGCTGCGTGCGCAGGCCGTAGATCCAGCGATCACCCTCGCGCTTACGCCAGGGGGTGCCGATCCCGGCGGGCATCCGGTCGTTGTCCATTTGGGTCCAGCCCGCAGCGGCCGGGTCGAAAGCGGTCATACCGGCGCCATCCGCGGGCAGGCGCGCGGGGTTATGAAAAGATGGGTCATCGAGGCCTCATACGGCAGGAGACAGGGGCTGCGGGGTTCAAACCCGGCGCACGCCCCAGAACATGGGAAACGAGGCCGAGACCACGTCCTGGATATCGGCGCGGAACGCCATCGGTTGGCGCATCCGGCACAGCACCAGGAAGGGCACACTCTCATAATACCGGAGTTGGATTTGTTCTGCGATCGCCCTTTGTGCCGCGAGATCGGGCGCGTCGAACCAGGACTCGCGCAATTGCTCGATCCGCTCGTCGGTGGGCCAGCCGAACCAGCCTTTGCGCCCGTTGCCGCGCAGGGACAGCATGCTGCCGGGATTGGCGGCGGTCAGCGGGCTCATGACGGTGACGAAGGCGCCCCAGCCACCCTGATCCAGCGGATTGGGGTTGGCCCGCCGCGTCACCACGCTGCCCCAATCCATCGACTGGAGATCGACATTCAGGCCGATGCTCTGGAACAATTCCCGCGCCACCTCCGACATCTGCTTCAGGACGGGTTGATCGGTTGGCGACATGATGACGACCGGTTCGCCCTTGTAACCGGAGTCCGCGATCATCTTTTTCGCCTTGGCGACATCGCGCGGGCCGGTCATGCGATCCAGGCCGGCGGTGCTCGACATCGGCATCGTCGGCGCGAACAGGCCGGTCGGCACAATGGCGAGGTCCTGCTGGTCGCCAACGGCGGAATCGGCGAAGGCCTGCTGGTCCAGCGCGATCAGAATCGCCTGCCGCACAATCGGGTTATCGAAAGGCGGGTAGAGGTGATTGATCACCATGAACATCATCCACCCGCCCGGATCGACCACCTTGGCATACACGCCGGGCGATTTATTCAGCATCGGCACCAGGTCGATCAGCGGCTGTTCCAGCCAGTCGGCCTCGTTCTTTTGCAACGCCAGAGCCGCCGTCGCGGGATCGGGTTGCACGTTCCATTCCACCCGGTCGAAATGCGCCACTTTCCCGCCGGCGAAGAACATCGGCGGTTCCTGCCGGGGGACATACCCGTCGAACTTCGCATAGGCGCAGCGGACGCCGGACACCCATTCGTCTTTAAGGAACCGGAACGGTCCGGAACCGGTGGGGTCGGTGACCTGCTCCGTGCCGGGCTTAAGGGCCAGGCGCTCGGGCATGATGAAACTCTGCCGCGCGCCGAGGCCGAACAGCAGTTGCGGGCAGCGTTTTTTCAGCCGGATCGCGAATCGCCTGTCGTCCGTCACGATGAAATCGTCGACATAGCGCATCAGCACCTGGCCGAAGGAATCGCGCGACCCCCAGCGCCGGATCGAGGCCACGCAATCGCGGGCGCGGACCGGCTCTTTGTCATGGAACATCAAGCCTTCGCGCAGGGTAAATGTCCAGGTCAGCTCGTCCTGGGAGACCTCGTGGCCGGCTGCCATCTGCGGCCGTAACTGGCCCCTGCCATCCCAGCCATATAATTTGTCGTAGACCATATAGGCGTGGTTGTAGGTGACGACGGCCGTGGTCCAGATCGGGTCGAGCACGGTCAGATTGGCCTGCGGAATGAAGCGCAGCGGTTTGCGTCCCTGCGCGAGAGAGGGCGACGCCAAGGGCGCGGCGGCGAGAACGGGTGCTGCTTTCAGCAGATCGCGGCGGCGCATGGCGAGGCATCCTTTCATGATCGGTTTCGGTCAAATCGGGTTCCGGCGGTCATTTGGACTTTGCCGCGCCGCGATGCAACGATGCACATGCCGCCATGGCACTCGAACCAGCAGCGAAAGAACAGATCGTGAGCAATCCCGCGTTCAAATTCGATCACGTCCATATCGTCAGCGAAAACCCGAAGGCCTCGGCCGATTGGTACGTGACCATGTTCGGCGCGACCATCGCCGCCGAAACGATGGCGCGCGGCGCCCCGCAGATTTTCGTGGCACTTGGCGGGACCACGATCCTCATCCGGGGACGCAGGCCTGGCGAGGACCCGGCGCCCGCGCGTCCGATCCAGCCTTACGCGGATTTCTCCAGCCATAATGCCTGGGGGACCGATCATTTCGGGTTCATGTATCAAGGGGATTTGACGGCGTTTTGCGCGGACCTGCGCGCCAGGGGCGTGACGTTTCCGGTCCCGTTGAAGCAAGGCGTGGGCGGCAGTCTGTTGTGCTATGTCGCCGCACCCGACGGTGTCAGCATCGAATTGATGCAGTGCTGACACCGGAGCGGGCTTCGCCCGCGGATCGCGGGTTGCTGGATATAAGCCTCGATTGAGACAGGGAGAGTTGAAAATGATGGACAAAAGACGTGCCGGCCTTTTGGTCGTGCCCGCGAACAATACGACGATGGAACGCGAAATGAACGCGCTCTGTCCCGATTTCGCCCCCTTTCTGGTTGCGCGGGTCAAACGTCCGGCGCGCACGCTGACGCGCGACGACCTGCCGGCCTATCGCGTCAGCACGTTGGATGCAGTCGAACCCTTTTTGGCGGATGCCCCAGAATTGGTCGTCTATGGCTGCACCGCCGCCGGGTTTCTGGACGGACGCGCCGGTAACGCCGCGATGGTCGAAGCGTTGCGCGAGAAAACCGGCGCCACGGTGGTCAGCACGGCCATGGCGATGGAACAGGTGCTGCGCCATGAAAATGTGACGGAAACGGCCGTCGTCACGCCCTATTTGACCGAAGTGAACGACGGTCTGCGCGCGGTCCTGGGCGAAGCGGGAGTGTCCGTCGAAACATTGGAAAGTTTCTTCTGTGAAACAACTGCGGCGCTGGGGGAAATCACCGAGGCGCAGGTGCGGGAAAAATCGCTCGCCACGGTCACGGACAAAAGCCAGGCATTGTTCGTGGCCTGTTCGCAATTGCCGACTTTAAAAATAGTTCCGGAATTGCGGGCGCGGCTGAACATTCCCGTTTGGTCGTCCATCTCCGCCACCGCATGGGCCGCGAACCGGATCATGGCGAAGGAAAACGCCTGACGCCAATCGCCCGCCCCTCTCCGCGTCATGGCACGCCCCCGAGCGGGGCCATCGGGCGCGGTACCGCATTGCGAGGGTGGGCACGATAATACCAACGGCACGAACGGTTGACTCTGGGCGAGGTCTTGCCCCCCTCGTCGTGGCACGGCTCGACCGGGCCATCGGGCGCGGCACGGCGATCGGACGAGAGGCGCTTTCCGCAGTTTATCGCGGCCACTCCCGCAATGGCCTACCGCACCCGATGGCCCGCTCGAGGGCGTGCCATGACGCGGAGAGGACCTCGCGATGGGTCAATCGTTCGTGCCCGTTGATATGCATTGCGGAACGCGCCTCTCGTTCAATCGATGTGCCGGGCACGATGGCCCGGTCGAGCCGCATCATGACGGTTCAACAATATTCCTGGCGACGGAACCCGATCGCACAGTTCCAACGAAAAATCGCCGTTCCGGTTGCCCGGAACGGCGATTTTTTCGTTTTCGAACGGACCGTTCAGGAGGTCAGATGACCGCCCGTGGACCCGATATAGCCGATCATCTTCAGGCTGCCGATCTGATCGTTCAGCGCCATCGCCTGACTGCCGCTGGTGTTGTAGGTGTCGGTCTGGACCGGCGCCACACCGGCCAGGAAATCGGCTCGGCTGTTGAAGACAAAAGCGAACAAGCCCTGACCGGCCGTGGTGCTCATGAACGACGAGACGCCGGTGTTCTCAAGGTTGGTCAGCGAATTGATCGCCGCGTCCGCATATAGTTTCTGCCCCGTCGACACCGTCCCTTCGAAGTAGATCTGTGCGTTGGACGCGAAGGGGTTGCTGTTGTTGGAGATTTCGATGAAGGCCATCGCCCCCGGAACGAGTCCGGTGGACGCGCCGATCGTGTTCGTCATGGTGGAGACGGTGCTGCTCGGGTTGTATGCGAATTCCAGCGTCTGCGCCTTGCCGTAGAGTGCCGTCAGGCTGCCCGCGGGCATCGCGCCATCGACGCCGATCTTGTTGGTCGGATCGATGACAATGACTTCCGTGGTATCGGACGCCGTGACCTTGACCGAGGTGCCACAGGTCGCGGGAACCACTGCGGCGGGATCGCAACCCGAGGGCACCTGCTTTTGATTGCAGTTGCCGGACGAGCCCGTGCTGGAACCGGAGCCGTCGCCGGTGCTGCGCGAACCGTATGAATAGCAACCCCAGCCGCCAGAATAACCGCTTGAAGCCGCCCCATCGCTACTGTCGTTGACGAACTGGTTCTCTGGCGTCCCGCTGCGGTCGGAGGAAGAACCGCACCAGTTATTGCTCTGATAGGACCAGCCGCATCCATTGTTCGACCAGCCGCCGGTGTTACCCCAGCCCGACCCGCACCAGCCATAGCCGCTGTTGGTCGAACCGCCCTGGCCATATCCGTCGCCGTTGTCGCAAACCTTGACGCCGATCTTGTTATAATCGGAACCGCCGTCATTCCCGTTCT
>JAYWAX010000356.1:0-4897 GCA_043782125.1 Acetobacteraceae bacterium
ATGCTCGGCGGCCTCGAAGATCGGCCAATAGCGGCGGCGGCCGATCGGTTCCGAGGTCTTGGAACCCAGTTGGATTTGGCAAAAGCGCCAGTCGCCGGCACGTTTTTCAATTTCCGCGACGGCTGCTTTGGGGTCGTCGGCGGCGATCAGGATGGAGGCGCGCAGGCGTGGCTCGGGATCGACGAACTCGGCGGCTTGCCAGTCGTTCATGGCGGACGACAGGGCCGCTGCGGCGTCGAGATTGCGCGAGGAATTGCCGCCCAGAAGCGGTTCCAATACGCCATAGGCGATGTTGTAGGCATCGAGGAGTTGTTCGCGCATGAAATCGACGTCGGAGCCGGGTGGGTTCCCATCGGGTGGGAAGGAGTCGCGGCGGGACAGGAAGGGTTGGAAGCGGGGGTACGTGCCGCGTCCGGCGTACGGGCCGGCGGAGAACTGGCCATATTCGGCGATATGTTTCCGCCAGCGTTCGGACAAATACTTATTCAGCGCGCCCGGCCGCGGAAACGGGTGAATATCGCAATCGATAATACCGTATTTGCTGTTTGCGTCGGCGCGGTGTTGCACGACATCGACGGGCGCGTTCATGACACGGTCTCCTTCAAACGGGGATAGGTCGCCAGCGGATTTTGCACCCGCATGCGATGGGCGAGACTTTCGGAAATACCGGCGGGGGTGATCGCGTCGCCTTCGAACTGCCAATGGGGGTAGTCCGACGAGAAAAGGAACATGTCGTCGCAGTCGATTTGTTCGACGATGCGGGCGACGGTGGCGGCATCGGGGGCGTCGAAGGGTTGGGTTGTGATACGGATATTCGACCGGACGATGTTGGCGGGCGAGTCTTTGACCCAGGGCACTTCGGCGCGAACGCCGCGCCAGGTCTTTATCGCGCGCCAGATGAAGGACGGGAGCCAGCTCACGCCGGACTCGATGAACACGAATTTCAGTGTGGGAAATTTTACGAACACACCGTTGGTGACGAGGCTAAGAAGTTGATCCTCGAATAATTGGCTGTTGGCGATGTAGTCATGGAGGTAATGCGAGGGCCAGCCGCCGGAGGTCGGCGCGTAGCGGTACATGCTGCCCGCGTGGATACCGATGGGCAGGCCGTACCGGTGGGCGGCTTCGTAGATTGGCCAGTAATAGGAACGGCCCAACATCATTTCGCAGGCGGCGGGAAGGAGGACCTGAACGAAACGTTTGTCGTGGGCGAGGCGTTCGATTTCCTCGACCGCCAGCATGGGCGCTTGTGCGGGGACGACGATAGACGCGCGAAGGCGCGGTTCCTGGTTCAGCCATTTATCGACGATCCAATCGTTGACGGCAGAACAGATGGCGGCGCCCATCGACTCGCTGACGGCGACCTGGCCGCCCGTTAGGGGATTGCAGATCGCGAGGCTTATGCCGAATTTATCCAGCGCCTGCGCGCGCATCGCCTCCAGGCTGGAGCCGGGCCGTTCGCCTGCCACGCGCCAATCCGGGCGGCAGGTGATGGGGGCGCCGTGCGGATAGCTCATCATGTCGAAGCCGTCGATGCCGCGATCGACGAATGAGTGGCGCCAGAACTCGTTCATATACGGCAGCAGTGACTTGATGTCGGGCACGCCGGGATGGATGTCGCAGTCGATTGCGGTCACGTCAGGCATGGTTCGTCTGGGTTCCGTGGGTGAGGTTACGCTGCCAGCCCGGGGCGCTGGCGTCCAGGGCTCATTTGGTCACGCCGCCACGGCGCAGGCCGCGTTTCCAGTCCATCGCGACGTCGTCCAGGGCTTGTTTCGCAGTTTTCTGACCGATGATGGCTTGCGACAAGCCGAGACGGAGGGATTGTTCCAGTGTCGAGAAAACCGGATGGGCGGGGGCAGGAATGCCGGTTTCAATGGCTTTCGCGGCGACGTCGGGCCAGCCGATTTTGGCGACCATTTCGGGATCGCGCAGAACAGAGCCTCGGGGTGGGGCGTTGCCGCGTTCCATGGACCGGCGCATCCATTGTTTGTCGCTGACCATGCGGATGAATTCGAGCGCCCAATCTTTATTTTTCGTGTATTTGGGGACGCCAAGGAAATGGCCGTCCACCCAGGTGCGGCTTTGGGATTTGGCCGTGCGTCCCGGGACGACATCCCAGATCCACTTCCCGCCGGTTTTAGAGATTTTCGGATCGTTGATCAGTGTCCCATAGGGGGCAAAGGTCTGACACATGGCATAACGGTCGCCTTGTCCGCCCGCGACGATTTCCTCGTATTCCCAGGTCATGGAATCCGGAGGAACGACCTTGTGCCGCAGCACCATGTCCGCCCACCATTCCAGTCCGGCGATGGCTTCGGGACTGTTAATGAAGATTTCGCCGTTTGTGAAATCGACCATTTTTCCGCCCGAGGAATACAGCCAGGGATAGAAGCTGGATTGGATCGCCGGTCCCTGGCGGCCTGATATGCCGAACCCGTAACGACCGGGCGGTGTGTTCACCGCGAGCGCGGCTTTCTGCAATTCCTCGAACGTATCCGGCGTTTTGGCGATTCCGGCGGCGTCCAGCAAATGTTTTTGGTAGTGCATGATGCCGGTGGTGACACGGTAGGGAATGCCGATCGTTTTCCCTTCGTAGGTCGCGGCGGTTTTACTGCCGCCGAGGAAGTCGTTCCAATCCCAGGCAGGATCGCGGGACATGATTTTCGCGGCGTATTCTCGATGGTCGTCGAAATGCGGCGCGAGCCATCCCGCCATGCCGACCGACCATTGCACGATGTCGATGCCGCTGCTTCCGGAGTTCAGCTCGGTTTTCAGCCGCGCGCGCCAGGGATCGACCGGCAGCAGGGTAAAATCGATTTTGATGCCGGTGGCTTTTTCGAAAGCGGGGGCGACTTCCTCGACCATGACCCAGTGCCAGGGGCCGTTGTCGCCGACATAGACCAGTTTGTCCGGTTTGTTTTGCGCCAAGGCCGGCATCGCCAGCGCGGAGGCGCCAGCCGCCAATAAAGAACGACGTTTCATCCTTTGACCGCTCCCGAGGACAGGCCCGCGACCAGATGGCGTTGGGCGAGGAAAGAGAAAATAATCACTGGCAGGATGACCAACACGCCGGACGCGGTCATGCCGCCCCAGTCGACGCCGGTATCGCCGCCCGAAAACGCCGCCATCAGCACCGGCAGCGTGCGCGTCGCGTTGTTCGTCAGCACCGCGGAAAACAGAAAATCGTTCCATGCGAGTTGCAGGCACAGGATCGAGGCGGCGACCAGGCCGGGCCGGATCAATGGCAGCACGACGTGGAAGAACGCCTGGAACCGGCTGGCGCCGTCAACCCAGGCGCTTTCTTCCAGTTCTCGCGGCAGGTCCTCGAAGAAGCCGCGCATAATCCAGACGACCAAGGGCAGGCTGAAGGTGGAATAAGCGAGGATGACGCTGAAGCGTGTGTTGGTCAGGCCGATCTTGCTGAACAGCACGTACATCGGCACCAGAACGGCGATCGGTGGCAGCATGCGCATGGCCAACAGGCCGAAGAACAAAAAACCTCGGCCGAAGAAGGCGAAGCGGGCGAAGGCGTAGGCGGCGGGGACTCCGACGGCCAGCGACAAGGTGACGGCGCCGCTGGAGACCAGCAGACTGTTCAGGAAGGCGGCGGGGAAGTCGGCGCGATCGAAGACCGCGGCGTAATTTTCCAGCGTCGGCCACCATGCAAACAAAGGCGGTTTGGCGAAGACCTGGAGCCGGGTTTTCAGCGACAGGCCGACGATCCACAACAGGGGGAACAGGAAGGCGGCGGTCAGGGCGATCAGGGCCGCGTAGACGCCGCCCGCGAACAGGAATTTGCCCCGGCGCGATCCAACATAATTCAGCGCGGCCATCAGTTGGCGTCCCTGCGCCGGACAGTGGACATGAAGAACAGGCACAGCACCATGGACATCGCCAGCATGGTCCAGGACGCAGCGGCGCCAAGGCTCATATCGAAGCGGACGAACGAAGCCTGGTAGGTAAACTGCGACAGCGTCATCGTCGCATTCGCTGGGCCTCCGCTGGTCAGAACGTAGATGTTATCGAAGGCGCGGAACTCGAAAATCGTCCGCAGCAGCAGGGCGACGAGGATGTAGGGGCGGAGGAGTGGCAACGTGATATGCCAGAACATTTGCAAAACGCTGGCGCCGTCGATGCGGGCGGCTTCCACGGGCTCCAGCGGCAAGGAGCGCAGGCCGGCCAGAAGCAGGATCGAGACGTAAGGCGCGTTTTGCCAGATATTTACAAGGGCGACGGCGAAAAGCGCGGTGTCGGGGCGGCCCAACCAGACAATGTGTTGGCCGATAAACCAGTTGATGACGCCGTGGTCGGGGTCCAGCAGGAGTTTCCAGCAGAACGCCGCCACCACCGGGGTGATCATCATGGGCACGACCAAAAATGTCCGGAAAATCGCGATGTATGGAAGGTCGATGTTCAGCAGCAGGGCAATACCAAGGCCCAAAGCAAGTTCCGAGGCGACGGTGATGACGGTGTAGGTGAGGGTGAGGCGGATGCTGCCGATGAAGCCGGGATCGGTGAACAAGTCCTCGTAATTCGCGAGGCCGACATATTTGCCGTCGAAGAGACCGAGTTGAGGTTCCCAACCCTGGAAGCTCAGATAGCCGGAGAAGACCAGCGGCAGGCCGAAGACGCAGGCCATCAGAACGGTCGTCGGCAAGACGGCGATGCGGATGAACTGGCGGTCGAGCCAACGGCCCCGCAAGACGGCGCGCGGGCGCCGGATAGTCCCGGCCGATCCCGCTGTGGTTGTCGTTCCTCCCATACCCCGTCCGTTCCCGTCGTGGCTTGTTTATATCCGGACCATAGCCCGCCCATGGCTCGCCGTCACGTGCCATGGGCGGGCGGTTCCGTACCGGACCGTAACAGGGTAAAAGCGCGCCGGGCGCCAAGCGAC
>JAYWAX010000357.1:0-4887 GCA_043782125.1 Acetobacteraceae bacterium
TCAGTCCCGAACCAATGCTCTCCACTGGGCGGGCGCAACCGCTGCGTCACGTTCAGCGCGATCGGGTCGTACGGCGCGATCCAGGGCGCGAGCAGAGACAACATCACCAGCAGCGACAGCAGGACGCCGCCGATCGCAACGCGGGGATAGCGGCGAAGGAACGTCGTCAATAGCGTATCCGGGGATCGAGGAAGGCATAGGCCACGTCGATCGCGAGATTGATCAACACATAGGCCAGCGAGGCGACGAGGATGACACCCTGGATCACCGGGTAATCGCGCTGGGTCACGGCCTCGATGGTCAGGCGGCCGATGCCGGGGATGGCGAAGACGCTTTCGGTGACGACGACTCCGCCGATCAGCAAAGCGATCCCAAGGCCAATGGTGGTGACGATCGGCACGGCGGCGTTGCTCAGCGCGTGGCGGATCAGGACGGCGCGCGGGGCGAGGCCTTTGGCGCGGGCGGTCCGGATATAATCCTCGTTCAGCACGTCCAGCATGGTGCTGCGTGTCATGCGCGCCAGCAGCGCGGCGAAGACCAGGCCCAGTGCCACGGCGGGCAGCACGAGGTGGCGCCACCACTCCGAAAAATCCTGTGCGATGGGTGTGTAACCCTGCACCGGCAGCAGCCGCCATGTGCGGGCGAACTGGTAGACCAGCCCGTAACCAATAAGAAACACAGGCGCGGAGAACGACAGCACCGCGACCCCCATGATCAGGTGGTCGATCCAGGTGCCCACCTTCCAGGCGGCGACGACCCCCAGGGGGATGGCGACCGAAATGGCGAAGACCATCGTCACGACAGCCAGCGACAGCGTCGGTTCCAGCCGCTGCGTTATCAGCTCCCACACCGGGATTTTATTGAACACAGAGGCCCCGAGATCGCCTTGCAGCAGGCCGCCCAACCAGAGCAGGAATTGCTGGATCAATGGCTTATCGAGACCGAGCGTGGCGCGCACGGCCTCGATATCCGCGTCGTTGGCGTTATCGCCCGCGATGATCGCCGCCGGGTCGCCGGGCGACAAATGCAGCAGCAGGAAGACGACGATCGCCACCACCAGCATCACCGGGATCGTCGCGAGCAGCCGCCGCAGGATGAAACCGGTCATCTGCTATTTCTTGTCGATGTTCCAATAGACCGGCATGCCCGCCACAAGGACTCCGGTCACGTTCTTCCGGAACGCGACCGGCTGGTAGAATTGTCCCGTGGGCACGTAGGGCACCGACTCGTAAGCGCGGGTCTGGATCGCCGGGATCATCGCGTGGCGTTTGACGCGGTCGGGTTCGTTGGCCCAGGCGACGTTGAGTTGGTGGAGAATGGGGTCGCAGGCCCAACCGGCGTTGGCTTTGTCGCAGTTGGAGTTGAACCAGAAATTCGACACGGGGGTGGACGCATCGGCGCCGCCATGTCCGGTGACAAAGATGTGCCAGCCGCCTTTGTCGATCGGGTCCTTTTTGGCGCGCCGTATGGAAATGGTGCTCCAATCGGCGGCCTGGAGATCGACTTTGACGCCAATGGCGCGCAGCTTTTCCACCATCACGGTGACGGTGGCGGCGTATTGCGGACGGTCGGTCGGCAGCAGGACGACGATGCGCTCGCCCTTGTACCCGGCTTCCGCCAGCAAAGCCTTGGCTTTCGCAAGGTCCGGTTTCAGGATCGCGCCGGCGTTCGTGTCGTTATCGGAACCGCACATGAAATACGCGCCGCAGAACTTCATGTGCAGGGCGGGATTGCCGACGACCGCGGCGTTATAATCGTCCTGGCTGGCGAGGTACAGCAGCGCCTGACGGGCCTTGAAATTGTCGAAAGGCGGAAAAGACGCGTTCGGGCGGATCAGTTGCTGCACGCCAACGGGATCGACGACCAATGTTTCGATATCCGGATTTTCCTTAAGCAGCGCGATGAAATCCATCGGCGGAAGTTCGAAGTAATCGACCTCGCCGGTCAGCAGCGCACTCATCGCCGTGTTGGCGTCGGGGATGTAGAGCCACTCGAGGCGGTCAAGCCTGGGGATTTTACCGCCTGACATGAAATCGGGCGGCTCCGGCCGCGGCACGTAATCCGGGTTGCGGACATAGACGACCTTGCTGCCGGGCCGCCACTGATCGCGTTTCATGATGAAGGGACCGGAGCCGATAGAGGCGACGATCTGTTCGTTGATCGGCCCGCCGGCGATCCTTGCGGGATAAACGAAGGAGGGCACCCCGGGCCGGCCCAGTGTTTCGAGCATCAGACCGTAAGGTTCCTTCAGCTTCATCTGGAAGGTGGCGGCATCGACGGCAGTCAGTTCCACCAGCCGCGCGGACAAAAGCTGGCCCATCGGATCGCGCACCATCCAGCGTTTAACGGAGGCAACGCAGTCGGCGGCGGTGACGGGCGCGCCGTCGTGGAATTTCAACCCGGTCCGCAGGGTGAAGGTCCACGTCATTTGGTCCTCGCTGACGGTCCAGCGATCGACCATCTGCGGTTTGGGCTCGAACTTGCTGTCGAACGCGAACAGCGTGTCGTAAACGACATAGCCGTAACGGTTGGCGATGTAGGTGGTATTCCAGGTGGGATCGAGGATTTTCAAATCCGCATGGACCACGGCCTTCAAAACTTTCTCCGCCGCCCGCACTGGGCTCGGGGCGAGCATCGCCAGGCCAAGAAGCGCGAGGGCCGGATGGACGAGGCGGCGGAGCATGGGGGACCTCACGAGCTTGGGTGGTGTACTTGCGGACGTGCCACGGTCATCGCGCGGGTTTGCGCCGCGGGCAAGGGCGCGACGCAAACCGGGCCGGTTTCGGGAGAGAATATGGGCGGCGTGCGCGCGGTTTGCCGAGGGCGCGCGGGTCATGGCATGCTGAAACCTGTCGCGCGTCCGGGCTCTCGAACGGCCGCCGGTCCGCGCACGCACGCCAACAGGCGAAGGAGACCGAGCCATGCCATTGGATTCGCGCCGTGTTCACGAGGTCCCGGACGACCTGCTGGCGGCCATCGATTATTGTTACGAACAGGGATGGACGGACGGATTGCCGGTCGTTCCGCCCGTGGTCGAGCGGGTCGAAGCGACCCTGATGTACGAAGGACGGCCGCCGGAAGCCGTGATCGCCACCCATCCCGCCACGGGCCTGCAACTGACGGTCCACGCCGCCGCCGTCAACGCGGTCATGGCCGGCTGTCTGCCGGAATATTTCCCGGTGCTGGTCGCAGCGTTCGAGGCGATGGACAAACCGGATTTCAATTTCCATGGCTCGACCGCCAGCACCGGCGGCTCGGCGCCGCTGCTGATCGTCAGCGGGAAAGTCGCCGAAGATATCGGCATGAACGCGGATGTAAATCTTTTCGGGCCGGGGAACCGGGCGAACGCGACGATCGGACGCGCCACCCGGTTGATTCTTCGCAATGTCTTTCAGATGATTCCGGGCATTTCGGACAAGTCGACGCAGGGCAATCCGGGCAAATACAGTTTTTGTATCGCGGAACGATCGCGGGGCAATCCTTGGCCGTTGTTGTGCGAAGCGCAAGGATACCCGCCCGGCGTATCCAGTGTCACGGCGTTCGCCGGTGGCGGGTTTTGCAACGTCGAAAATCACGGCGGCAATACACCGGAACATATCCTCGGTTCCGTCGCCGACGCCATGGCCAATTACGGTTGCATCACCCTGGGGCAGAGCGTTGTCGTTCTGTCGCCCGAACATATGTCGATCGTCGGCGGCGCCGGATGGAGCCGGGAGGACGCGCAAAACTTCCTGTTCGCGCACGCGAAACGATCGGTCGATGGAATGAAATCCGTCGGCAAATACCGCGACAGCGAATACGGGAACCAGCATAACGCGCACGCCCATGCGGCGGTTGAAGACGGGTTCGTGCATCGCGGCCTGATGCCCGAAGATATACTCGTCACGATGGGCGGCGGCGATGCCGGCGGCCATTCCTGCTTCATTCCGTCGTGGAGCCGGGGCCGCGGGTCCATCATGCAACACAAACCCATCGGGGTTTGCATCGACTGCGAGTAAAAGGAGGACATCATGCGATTATACGATCCGACATCGTCGGGACCGGACCGAAACCTCGCCCGGGCGGCCGTGCTGGCCTCGCTGGAGGGCAAAACCGTCGGCATCCTGGAAAACGGCAAACTGAACGCGATGGAGATGTTGCGCGAGGTCGCTTCGTTGTTCGAGCAACGGCATGGCTGCGTGATCGGCGGGATTTATTCCAAGACCAATGCCTCCGCGCCCGCACCGGCCGGAATGTTGGAAAAAGCCGCGGACGAAGTGGATTTTCTGATCACCGGGCTTGGCGATTGAGGCTCTTGCTCGACGTGCAGTTTGCATGACGGCATCAGTTTCGAACAACTGGGTAAACGGGCGGTGGTGTTGTGTACGGAACCGTTCGAAGTGACGGCAAAGAACATCGCGCGGATCATGGGGATCGCTGACTATCCGTTCATGAAGGTTCGGCACCCGATCGGGAGTTGCACCTTGCCGGAGTTGCGGGCCCGGGCCGAGGTGGCATACCGGCAGGCGTTGGCGATTTTATTGGAGGGATGAGCGATGGGCGTCGCGGACGAACGCGACGCCCCGATTGGAAGCAACGCCGGAAACCCACGCGCGCGGGCAGGTTATGGCCCCCCTCTTCCGGCCCGTCCCAAAACCGCGATACAATTCTGTCCAACAGCACGCCAAATACTCAAAACCTGGCGCCCCACGGAGCACGCACCATGCAAGCAGATTATATCATCGTCGGTGCCGGTTCCGCCGGCTGCGTCCTGGCCAACCGCCTCACCGAAGATCCCTCCGTCACGGTTATCCTGATCGAGGCCGGGGGCCGCGATTACAACCCGCTGATTCACATCCCCGCGGGCTTCGTCAAAATGCTCGACCACGACACGCTGACCTGGAAATA
>JAYWAX010000358.1:0-4859 GCA_043782125.1 Acetobacteraceae bacterium
CCGTTGTCTGGACGGCGCGGATGCTGGCGGCCCTGGAACAAGGGGTCAAAGCATGCCCTTGGGCCGGCGAAGCCGGACCCGAGGGGCGGCAGATGGCACGGCCTGATCGGCAAACTTTATCCCATCGCCACACTGCGGGCGGCCTTTGCCTTGGTGAAGGCCAATCGTGGCGCGGCGGGTGTGGACCGCGTGAGTATCGAGGATTACCTGAACCCTCTGGGCCATGCGATGGCAGAGCAAGGGTTCGAGATCGTGCGATACGCGGACGATTTCGTGGTGCTGTGCCCCCCCGCTTTCGCAGGGCCGGCTCCCCGCAGACGAAGCCGCCGAGGCCCTGGCCGTGGTGCGGGACCGGACGGAGAAAGCCGGTCTGACGCTGCATCCGGTCAAGACGAAGCCGGTGGACGCCGTCGCGGACGGGTTCGACTTCCTGGGCTACCACTTCGAACGGGGCCGCCGCTGGCCGCGCAAGAAGAGCATGGACAAGCTGAAGGACGCGATCCGGGCAAAGACCGGTCGGAACGTGGGGCAAGGGCTTACGATGCTGATCGCGGATATCGTACCGGCCCTTCGGGGCTGGTTCGCTTACTTCCAGCACAGCTACCGCCCGACGTTCCGCATCGTGGACGGCTGGGTGCGCCGCCGGTTGCGAAGCATCTTGCGGCGGCAGCAACGGCTGGAGGGTATTTCCAAGAGACACGGGGCCGATCATGTGCGAATGGCCGAATGCCTGTTTTGCCAAACTCGGACTGTTCAGCTTGCAAGGAGCCCGGGGGGGAGGATGCGGTCAGCCAGTCCTCTCGTAGGTAAGACCACCGACTGGAGAGCCGTGTGCGGGAGATCCGCCAGCACGGTTCGGAGGGCGGGGATGTGATGAGCCTTCCCGACCCCTATGTGCGCGGCACATCGATCGAACGAAAGGCGCTTTCCGCAGTTTATCTTGCCCACCCTCGCAAAGGGGTACCGCACCCGGTGGCCCGCTCGAGGGCGTGCCATGGCGCGGAGGGGACTTCGCGATGGGTCAATCGTTCGTGCCGTCGGTATTAAACAAATCCGAGCCATCTTTTAAACCGCCAGTAAACGCAAAAATCGCCGATATACATTGCTATCTCCACCATCTGGGCAAAATTTATACCAACGGCCGGAACGATTGACCCATCGCGAGGTCCCCTCCCCGTCATGGCAGGCCCCCGAGCGAGCCACCGGTCGCGGTACATCGTTGCGAGAGTGGCTACGATAAACTGCGGAAAACGCCTCACGTTCGATCGCCATGCCGCGCCCGTTGGCCCGACCGGGTCGGACCACGACGCAAGGGAGGCCTTGCCGAGGGTCAAGCTTTCGGACGATTAGTATTATATGTAGTGAAAATAAATCCGACTCGTGCTATTCTTATTTGCGTTTATCTACGGTTGAATTTTCATACTTCGGTCGCCACCGCCCCAACCGTCTGGCGGCGGAAGATCGAAATCGTCGCTTTCGCGAAGGTCCATTTTTCGAAGTGGGAATTTACGCGTGCCGCCTTAATCCCGCGCCACGCGAAATCCCCATTGCACCCACAGCGTGTCCCGCCAGGCGCCCAGAGACAACAGAAGCAGCAGGCAGCCGAACAAGCCCCGTGGCAACTGGCCTTTCTTCAAACCGAACTGCATCAACCGCGCGCCGCCATAGACGCCGCGAAACAACTCGATACGAAACCCGGCCTCTGTCAGGTCCCGGCGCAGACTGCGTTCGGTGAACCATCGTAGATGCGTGCGGTCCATGATCCCGGCGTCGCGATAACGCCAGTCCTTCAGCAACAACACCTCGTACAGGTTGCGGTAATAGCGCACGTTCGGCACCGACCCGATCAGGACGCCATCCGGTTTCATATGCGCGCGAATGTCGCGCAGGAACCGGTGATGATCCGCCATGTGTTCGATCACGTCGTTGCAAATAACGACATCGAAATATTCTCTGGGCAACTCATCGCGCACGTCGTCGAATGTGCCGGTCAGAAGCTTATGGAGCCGGGGTCTGGCGATGGCGGCCGCCTCGGCGGATGGCTCGACGCCCCAGGTCTCCCCCGTCAGGGAACCGGAGAAGCCGCCTTCGTCGCACCCAATCTCCAGCACGCGATCGTATTGCGCCGGTAAGAACGCCAGCATCTCCGTCCGGTTCGACCGGTAAATCACGCGTCCGGGTATGGTTGTACTCATGGCCAAAGCATGTGATCGAGGACCCGCGGTTTGGCAAGCAGCCGACGTGGCCGTGCCGGGTCCGGAGGCCTGTCTCGAAGCTCCCCGGGGCGCGCCATGACGGGGAGAGGGTGCGGGCCATGGCCTCGGGAGGGCGGCTCGAAAACCTGACGGCAAACACCTGCCGCCGAACGCCTGCCGCCGAACGCCTGCCGCCGAACACCTGCCGCCGGACACCGGCTCGCCGGATACATTGCCCCCGCGCCGCGTGCCGGGCATGCTCCGTCCATGTCGCAAAACCCCTATCTGTTCCCCGCCGCCGATCATCCGCTGACCGCAGTCAACGACCGGCTGAAGCTGCGCGAAGCCGTGTCCGGGTTCGGCATCGCGCTGCGATACCAGGAACGCGCGCCCGATCCGCCCGATTTGCCCGACCCCGCCTGGTGCGAGACCGGCCACTCGATCTTCGTGCTGTCCGGGCGCATCGCCTACCAATTCGACAACGGCACGGTAGAGGCCGGTCCCGGCGACATGCTGCACATCCCCTCGGGGCCCGCGCACCGGCATAAACCGCGTGTCGCCGGACCCGAGACCGTGCGCTACGTGCTGACCGAATTCCACTGACCCAGCCGAAGAAATAAACGCTTCGTCAACCATTTCCGGTCATCTTCGGCATCGGAGGTGTCGGCGATGGCGTTATCCGCCGTGATGAACTGGTTTGGACGCGCGGACCGCGCCATGGCGGCGGCTCCGCTGTCGCTGGCGGAGATTGAACCGCCGCCTTTGCCGTTCGTCCCGATTGCTCCAGGGATACGGGTCCCCGCGCCGTTCTGGCCGGCAGAGCGCCTGCGCGCCGCCGCCGAGCTGTGGGGCGAGGGCTTCCAGGCACCCGGCGGCGACATCGAGGTTCTGCGTCTCGCCAAACCCCTGGGCCTGTCCTCGGCATCCAGCCTGTTGCTGGTGGGCGCGGGCGGGGGGGGCGCATCGTGTTCGATCGCTCAGCAGCTCGGGGTCTGGGTGAGCGGGTTCGAGGCCGATGCGGGCCTGGCCGCCGCCGCGACCGCGCTGATCGCGCAGAGGAAGCTGACGAAGCGCGCGGCCATCGAAGTCTGGAACCCCGCCGATCCGGTCTTCCGGAAAAGTTTCTATCACCATTGCATCGCGCTGGAGCCGCTGCGCGATGCGCCGGTGGAGCGCACGTTCGCGGCGATCGCGCAGGCGTTAAAGCCGGGCGGGCAATTGATGGTTTCCCAGATCGTCGCCGACGCGCCGCTGGATGCCACCGATCAGGCGGTGGCCCATTGGGCGCGGCTGGAACGCCGCGATTCCGCTATGCTGCCCACCGAGGTCGCGATCACCCGCACCCTGAAACGTCTTGGCTACGATGTCCGTATCGTCGAGGACCTGTCGGAACGCCATATCCATCAGGCTCTGATTGGCTGGCGCGCGGCGGTCCGGAAGATGGAAGACGACCGCCCGTCCCGCCGCGCCGCGATGGCGTTCGTTCAGGAGGCGGAACTTTGGCTTTTCAAGTTGCGCTTGTTTCAGCTTGGCAAGCTGCGGCTGGTGCGGTGGCACGGGATCGGGAAGTAACCGGCCGTCAGACGGGCATCGCCCGCCGCTGATGCGTGCGCCCGATCCGCGCCGTCTCTGGGTCGTGGCCCGCGATTACGCGCACGCCTTCGTCCAGCCGGGCCGCGATATTGGCCGGCGCGCATCCCTCCAGAAACGCGATGCCATTTCGTTTGCACGCCGCCAGCACCTTGTCGCGGGCGTATTGTAACGATGGCGAATACGGATCGCGCATGATCTTCGCGCTTCCCAACGACAGCGAAAGGTCCCCTGGGCCCATCTCCGCGAAGGCCAGGCCGGGGACGGCGCAGATGTCGTCCGCCATGGCGATGCCCTCGGGGCTCTCCAGTTTAACGCCCAGAAGCAGTTCGCCCGCCGGGTTCAGCGGCCAGGGATCGCAGCGGTTCATATACGCCTCGCCGCCGATACCCCAGATGGGCGCCGCGGTTGCCTCAGAGCCCCGTCCCCGGGTGCCAATGCCCAGAAGCGGCCCAAGGCTGAGTGGGCGGATGGCGCCGTGCAGCCGGGCCTCGGGTGAGGGCAGGGCCGGGTCCACGCCGTCCAGATTGTGCGGGTAGCGGCAGGATTCGACGAAGGCGCGCGTCGCGGCGGCCGACTCGGCCTGACAGAGCAAAATCCCATGCACGCCGCGCCCGAGGATCTGCCGGAATTGCCACGCGCTGGTGCGGACATGGATTTCGTCGATGCCGTTGACCGGGGCTTCCACGACAATGGCGGGGGTGCGGTGGCCGGAGCGGGTGGGTCCGCCATCGGCGAGGCCGCGCATGTATTCGGCGAGGCCGGTCATGTCGAACGCCCCGTGCTCCATGCCCACGTTGATGTAGTCGGCCCAGGTGGCGGCGTCTTTCAGGCCTTGTGCGTAGGTGAGGACGTGGCCGCTGTGCGGGCCGTCGTAATAGATGGCCTGTCCGAGCGACAGGAGTTCGATGGCGCGGTTGATGCGGGCGGTCATTTGGCCAGGTCCTTTCGCGGCTTTGGGCTGGCGCGGGGCGTCAGGCGACGCCCAAAGATTAACGAGTCAATCGGTCAAAACGATCCTGTCATGGTCCGCGAAGGCGGACCATCCACGATTTGCGGTGCTGGACTGGTAAA
>JAYWAX010000359.1:0-4853 GCA_043782125.1 Acetobacteraceae bacterium
GTCGACGGCGGCTTCCATGTCACCGGCGACCTCAACCAGCGCCTTCTTACAGTCCATCATGCCCGCGCCGGTCTTGTCGCGCAGTTCTTTCACCAATAAGGCGCTAATCGCTGCCATGTCTTGTCTCCAGGCTCAGGCGGTGGCTTCGACGGCGAGTTCGGCTTCCGGCAATTCCTCCCGCGCACCGATATCGGCACCCGAGGCGGCCATTTCGGCGCTGATGCCGTCAAGCACGGCACCGGACACCAGGTCGCAATACAACGTGATCGCGCGGATCGCGTCGTCGGTGCCCGGGATTGGAAAGGTCACACCGGCAGGGTCGGAGTTGCTGTCGAGAATGGCCACCACGGGGATGCCGAGTTTCGTCGCCTCTTCGACCGCCAACTTCTCTTTGTTGGTGTCGATGATGAACAGGATGTCGGGCAGACCGCCCATCTCCTTGATGCCGCCCAACGCGCGTTCCAGCTTGTCCTGGTCGCGGGTGATGTTGAGGATTTCCTTCTTGGTCAGGCCGGACGTGTTGCCCGCGACCATTTCCTCGATCTGACGGAGCCGCTTGATGGAGCCGGTGATGGTCTTCCAGTTCGTCAGAGTGCCGCCAAGCCAGCGGTGGTTGACGTAGTACTGGCCGCAACGCTTGGCGGAGTCGGCGACATACTCGGCGGCGGCGCGCTTGGTGCCGACGAACAGCACGCGGCCGCCGGCGGCGGTGACGTCGCGCACCGCACGCAGGGCACGGTCGAGCATCGGCACGGTCTGCTGCAGGTCGATGATGTGGACCTGGTTGCGCACACCATACAGGTACTGCGCCATGCGCGGGTTCCAGCGTCGCGTGTGGTGGCCAAAATGGACACCGGCTTCGAGAAGCTGGCGCATCGTGAAATCTGGCATCGCCATGGGCGAAAATCCTTTCGTGTCGTCCGGTTGAACCTCCGCGGGGGTGGCTGGTTTTCAGCACCGGACCTGACGAATCAGGATAAGGCACCCCGCGTGCGAATTACCGCCCCCGCCCATGGAGACGACTCCCTGAGCGGGTGCGACGGACGGCTTATGGGGGATTTGGGGGCGGGAGGCAAGGGTTTGGGCGGGGATTTTCGTCCGGGTGACGCGGGGGAGCCGCTGGTTGATGTCCCGGCGCCAATGCCCAGAACAACCGCGAGTTGCCGGGTGACGGAGCGCATGGTCACGATGTCGAGATGGCCGGCGATTTGGCCGATGCCCGAGAAGCGGATCCCGGAAAAAACCCACCGAACCTGGCACCACCGCGAAATCGGCCTACAAAGCGTTTCGCGAGCGGCGCCCAATGGCAACGCGCGCTGCTCGCCATCCTCACACAAGGACCCCATCCCATGACCCAACCCACCTGGCGCGCCGACCCATTGGTCTGGGGCCACGGCCCCCGGGTGTTCGAGGCGTTCCTCGAACCGACCTGCCCTTATTCCGTCCGCGCCTTCGGCAAACTCGACGACCTTCTGACCCATGCCGGCGAGGACCGGATCACCGTCAAAATCCGCCTCCAGTCCCAGCCCTGGCACATGTATTCCGGCGTGATCGTGCGCTGCATTCTGGCCGCCTCGACGCTGCCGGGCGGCAAGGCAACCGCGAAAGCCGTCATGGCGGCGGTGGCCGCGCATCGCGACGAATTCGAGTTCGAACACCATTGCACCGGTCCCAATCGCGATGCCACGCCGAACGACATCGTTGCGCGGATCGAAGGATACAGCGGCGTGAAACTCGCCGAAGCTTTCGCCATCCCGGACCTGGACCGCGAAATCAAGTGGCACTGCAAATATGCCCGCCAGAACGGTATCCACGTCTCCCCAACGTTCGCGATCGACGGCCTTGTTCACGCGGACATCGGCAGTGGCGACGCCGTCGCCGACTGGGCTTTTCGTCTGTTGAAGACCTGAACACGCAGGGGTGCCGCCGGATACGGTTCGACGGCACCCTGTTGTTTGGTCATCGGACCTGAAGCGGCCGCAACAAGGCGCGCTTCAAGCGAACCCGTTCGCCGCCTCGGCCCGCTATACCGGCCCATATATTTTGTTACGCAGACGCCGCATGCCGGAAAGCCAGCGGTTGCGATCGCGAGTCTTGCGTTGCTCATACTCATGCACCGCCGGGTGCGACAGGATCATGAACCGTTCGGCCTCCATTGCGTCGATCACGATACCGGCGACCTCGTCCGCGGTCATGACGCCATCGACGCTCGCGGCGCCCGGCCGTCCGCTCGTCATGCCCGTCAAGACCGACTGCGGGCACAGGACCGAGACGCAAATGCCGCGGTCGCCATACTGGATCGCCAGATGTTCCGCCAGCGAAACGCCCGCGCTTTTCGTCACCCCATACGCCATCGAATTCATCGACGTCAGCAAGCCGGCGGCGGACGCGGTGTTCAGCAAATAACCGGAACCGCGCGCCAGCATGCCCGGCACCAGGGCGCGCGCCGCGAACACGTGGCTGAGAACATGAACCCGCCAATTCAGGTCCCAGTCTGCGTCCGAAGCGTCCTCCTGCCCAGGCCGGGAGATACCGGCATTCGAATAATAAACATCGACCGGCCCGAATTTCGCCTCCGCCGCTGCGATCAGCGCCTTGATATCGGCCTCTTGCGAGACATCTGTGGGCACCGCCAGGGCACCAATATCGCGGGCGACCGCCGCGAGTTTTCCGGCATTCAGGTCGGCCACGACCACGCCCCGCGCGCCCGCCCTGACGAAGGCGCGCGCGACCGCCTCGCCGATCCCGCTTGCCGCGCCCGTCACCACGCAGACTTTGCCTCTGGGATGCATGCTTCAATCTCCCGTTATGCCAACAATGCCGCTCAATCCAGAACCCACTGTGCCGCCGAAGCCTGCGCGATCTGGCGCACCTGATTAAGCAATCCTGGGCCGACCGGAATGCCCTCTGCCATCCGTTTGGCCGCATAGGCCCATTGCGGATCGCCCGCGACCATCACGGGTTTCGCCGGATCGATCGGCGTTGTCGCGCGCAGATCGCCACAGAATTGCGCGACGTCCTTCTGGAAATCGGCGGCGTCCCGGAAGATGCCCGGATCGATCGCCATGAAAAAATGTCCGATGTCCATGCCCTGCGGTTTCTTGCAGTGCATCGGATCGGTGATCAGCGTCGCGCCCGACAGGCACGCGCCCAGAATGTTCACCATCGCCGACAGACCGTAGCCCTTATACGAAGAATTCTCCGGCGAGCCACCCAGAGACGTCAAAAATCCGCCCTTTTCTTTCGCGACCAGGGGATCGTTACTCGGATTGCCTTCCTTGTCCAACACCCAGCCATCGGGAGTTGGCAGGCCCTCGTTCGCCTTGTTACGGATGCGCCCGGCGGCGACCGTCGTCGTGGCCATGTCCAGCAGAAATGGCACACCGTCGGCCGACGGCGCCGCAAACGACCAGGGATCGGTGCCGAGGCGCGCCTGCTTGCCGCCTGTCGGTGCCACCTGAATGCCCGACGCCGAGGTGCAGGCCATCCCAATCAGTCCCGCCTTCGCCGCCATCAGGGTATAAAACCCGGTCGCACCAAAATGCGCCGAGTTATGCACGGCCGCAATCGCCATGCCGGTTTTGTTCGCTTTTTCGATGGCGACGTTCATGGCAAAATGCGACGGCACATGTCCCAGCCCGCCGCCGCCATCGACCAAAGCGGAAACCGGCGTTTCGCGAATAATTTTCGGCACCGCGTCCATCCGCGCCCGCCCGGACCGGCGCAGCGCGTCATAGCCAGGGATCATCGACATGCCGTGGCTGTCGACGCCGTGCAGATCGGCCCAGGACAAAATCTCGGACGTGACCTCGGCGTTGTTCTCGGTCATGCCCCAGGCGAGCAAAATGGCTTTCAACTGGGCGCGGTGCGTTTCGTACGATGCTGGCATGTGTTCCTCCATGGGCGCAACCTTGCGCGATCCGGGCGTTCCGGCAAGGGTGACGCCAAAGGAGACAGCTCATGGCCGACGGACAAGCTTTGTTGCAAGCGCGCTTCGGGATGGAAATGCCGGGCGTTGAGGTGCCGGACGCGATCGCCCCGATGCTCGACCGCCGTGTCGTGCGGCGGTACACGGACCAGCCAATACCCGATTCCTTGCTGGATGCATTGCTCGCCGCGGCGCAGTCGGCACCCGCCAAATCCGACCTGCAACAATATTCCGTCGTGGTCATGCGCGACGCACCGCGGATCAAGCAGATCGCCGATTGGATCGGCACCATGGACTGGATCGCCACCGCGCCTGTGCTGCTTATTTGGTGCGGCGACATGCGTCGGGGACAGTTGCTGTGCGATCTGCACAACATGCCGCACGCCAACAACAATCTCGATACGTTCCTGAATACGGCGGTGGATTGCTCGCTCGCCATGGCGCAGTTCATGGCCGCCGCCGATGCCGTCGGACTGGGCACATGCCCCATCTCGTACGTTCGTTCGCATATAGAGCGCATTTCGCCGCTTCTGGGCCTTCCCGCCGGCGTTTACCCGGTCGCGGGCCTGACCGTCGGCTGGCCGGTGTTCCGCCGCCCCGTCTCCATGCGCCTGCCACCCTCGATTGTCGTGCATCGCGAACGTTACGACGACGTGCAGCTTGAAAACGACATCATGACTTATGACGAACGCCGCCGCGATCGCGATCCGGTGGCAGCCTCGGGACTAAAAAACAACGACGTCTACCCGCCGCGCGATGGCGTCGGCTGGAGCGAGAACGCCGCCCGTCAACTGTCTGTGCCCGAACGTTTCGGCTTCGCCGCCTACCTACGAACGAAAGGATTCGACCTTGCCTGAGGACCACCGCCGCCACGCCACGCTGGTGGACCAACACGAACCGGCGCGCCCGCAAACCGTGCGCGCGC
>JAYWAX010000360.1:0-4852 GCA_043782125.1 Acetobacteraceae bacterium
CCTTCGGTGAACACGAAACCGCTGGCGACTTTTTCGAAGTTCGTGGTTTCCAGGACGTCGGACAGGGTTGCCATCGTCTTGTGCCTTTTTGTTGGGTGGTCCCGCCGCACCGGTGGCGGGGCGATCAGTGGTTGTTGCGGCTCTCGCCCAGTGTTTCGATGATGTTTAAATAGAGAGTGGCTGGTTCCAGACAGGCACCGGTGCTCATCTGTCCGGCCATGGAACGATAGATTTCTTCCCAGGGCGTCATGCTGGTGAGTTTCGGTGGAACGTAGGCGGCACGGCGGGATTCCATTTCGCCAGCCGCCAGCAGCACATCGACTTTGCGGGTGTTAAGATCGATGCGGATTTTATCGCCGGTTTTAAGCAGCGCAAGACCGCCGCCGATCGCCGCCTCGGGCGAGATATTCAGGATGGAGGGGCTGCCGGAGGTGCCGGACTGGCGCCCGTCGCCCATGGTTGGAAGGGTCATCACGCCTTTTTTCATCAGCGCCGCGGGTGGCTGCATGTTCACGACCTCGGCGCTGCCGGGATAACCGATGGGACCGCAGTTGCGAATGATCAGGACGGATTGTTCCTCGATGTTCAGGGACGGGTCTTCGATGCGTTCGTGATAATCTTCCGGCCCTTCGAAAACGATGGCGCGGCCTTCGAAGACGTTGGGGCGATCCGGGTTGGACAGGAAGCGATCCCGGAAGTCTTTGTCGATGACGCTGATTTTCATCACCGCGCTGTCGAAGATATTGCCGGACATGACGACATAGCCGGCGGAGGGCAGCATCGGCGCGCCATAGGAACGGATGACTTCGCGGTCCCCATCGACGGCATCGGCGAGGTTTTCGGCGATGGTTTTGCCGGTCACGGTCATCGCATCGCCGTTCAAACGTCCGGCTTTCAGCAGTTCCTTCATGACGGAGGGAACGCCTCCGGCGCGGTGGAATTTCTCGCCAAGAAAGCGCCCGGCTGGTTGCACATCGCATAATAAGGGCACATCGGGGCCGAGGCGTTGCCAGTCGTCCAACGTATGATCGACGCCCATGTGGCGGGCGATGGCGACCATGTGGATCGGACAGTTCGACGACGCGCCCAACGCCGCCGCGGCGACGACGGCGTTCTCGAATGCAGCTTTTGTCATGATATCGGACGGTCGAAGGTTTTCTTTCACCATACCAACGATACGCTTGCCGGTTTCGAAGGCCATCCAGCCGCGTTCCCGATACGGTGCCGGAATTGCGGCGCAGCCAGGCAGGGACATGCCCAGGGCTTCGGCGAGGGAATTCATGGAGGTGGCGGTGCCCATGGTGTTGCAGTGCCCCACCGAAGGTGCGGACGATGCCACCATTTTCATGAATTCGTCGTAATCGATTTTGCCTTCCGCGAATAGTTTTCGTCCTTCCCACACGATTGTTCCGGAGCCGGACAGGCGTCCTTGCCACCAGCCGTCCAACATAGGGCCGCCAGACAGCACGATGGCGGGAATGTTCACGGTGGCCGCGCCCATCAGGCAGGCGGGCGTTGTTTTATCGCAACCAGTGGTCAGGACGACTCCGTCGAGCGGGTATCCGTGCAGAACTTCGACCAGGCTGAGGTAGGCGAGGTTGCGATCCAGCGCCGCCGTGGGCCGTTTGCCGGTTTCCTGAATGGGATGAATGGGAAATTCCAGCGGCACGCCGCCCGCGTCGCGAATCCCATCGCGAATGCGCGAGGCCAGTTCGATGTGATGGCGGTTGCAGGGCGACAGGTCGGAGCCGGTCTGGGCTATGCCGATAATGGGTTTGCCGCCGCGCAGCTCGTCCGGCGTAATGCCGTAGTTCATGTATCTTTCCAGATACAGCGCGGTCAGCGCGGGGTCCGCCGGATTGTCGAACCAGCGGCGAGAGCGGAGGCGCTTGTCCCCGGTATCGTCGTGTGCGGTCATGGGCCGATCCTCCGGGCGTTTTGTGTTGGCGCGACTGTGCTGGGGACACGGGGCGGGCGCAAGGCCGGGCGGCGTGCCTCCCTCCGTCCGATGGCCCTTGGCGCGTCACGTAGGACAGGCCCATCCTCGGGCATCGCCACTGGCAAACGCCGAAAGGACCGCCCATGCCTCATCTCCGGACTTTCCTGATCACCGGCGCCGCCAGCGGCATTGGCGCCGCGATCTGCCATGCCGTCGCCGCGCCCGGCACGGCGCTGCTGATCCACACACGGCGCAATCGCGAAGGCGCGGATCGTGTCGCCCGGACAGCGCGCGAGGCGGGCGCGGACGCGGAAGTTGTGCTCGCCGATCTCGCCGTTCCCGCCACCGCCGCTGCGCTGATCGGCGCAACGATTGCCCGTTTCGGCCGCCTCGATGTTCTTGTTTCCAACGCCGGATTCGCCGATCGAACGCCCATTTCGGCGCTGACCGATGCCGCGATGACGGCTTCGGTGGAGTCGATTCAGGGCGCATTTTTTCGGCTGGCGCGCGCCGCGATGCCGCATCTGACGGTCGCGGCCGATCCGCGTGTGGTCGCGGTATCCAGCTTTGTCGCCCACACCTGGCGCACCAATCTCTCGACGTTCCCGGCCTCTGCCGTGGCCAAGGCTGGGCTTGAAGCGCTGGTGCGCGCGCTGGCGATCGAACTGGGACCGGTCGAAGTCACGGTCAACGCGGTGGTGCCGGGGTTCATCCAAAAGGACTCGGGCGCGCACCGGGCCATCGGTCCCGCCGCGCTGGCGAATCAGACCGCCCATATTCCTCTGGGACGGATCGGTTTGCCTGCGGACGTGGCGGCGGCGGTCGCGTTTCTGGTTTCCCCCGCCGCGCGTTACATCACCGGGCAGACCCTGCACGTCGATGGCGGGTTGGTGATGCGGTAGTCAGCGGACTTCCCGCGCGATCGCCTGCACCTGCTCGCCAATGTCGCGGCGGGCGCCGACGATCGCGGACAGACGGGTTTCCAGGTCCCGGCGCCGCGCGATGTCTATTCCGGCCCAATCCAGCACCGGCACGATCGTCACCAGCACGGGCGCCTGAGACGGGCCGGTCAGGCTGGTGCGCGCGAGGTGCAGGCGCATCGCCATGCCTGGCAGGGTTGGAACTCCATCGACCCACATCGCGGCCGCGGCGAGGAAGGCCGGTTTGTTGGCGCGAATGAGTCGCCAGCCATCCCCGGCGGCCCCGGCTTCCGCGCTCAGGGGCGCTTCCGAAATGTCGTCGGCGTCGGGCAGGCGGGTCAGGCGCCGCCGCTCGGCATTGATCGGCGCCGCGGTCGAGCGTGGGGAAAACACCTCCACCCGGACAGCCAACGGCAAGCCTGCGCAGTTGACACGTTGCACGACCGCTGGGCCGAGTCCGCCCGGAGCCGGGATCGCAGGTCCCGCCGCGACGCACGCGGGCGACAGGTCGATCGGGCGCAAAACCGTCGCGGGTACGGTCGCGGCGGTGGTGAGACCCATGACGATCAAAGGGCCGGCGGCGGCCAGGACGGCGGTGGACAAGCCGGCGGCCATGCCGCGCCGCTGGCCGCCCGCGACAGGGATCATCGGCGAATCGGTGGCTGGCACGGGGTCCGCGTCTTCGCGAAACGGCAAGCCCAAAGCGGTCAGCATCAGGATGACAAAGGAAAAGAACAGCCAGCCGTAAACGATATGGTCGGCCGCGGCCGCCTCGGCGCTGCCAAGAACGTGCCCCAGCCAGACAATGCCCAAAGCGCGGAAGCCGTTGGCGATAATGGGCACGATGATGGAGACCGCGATGAAGATCGTCCGCCGCACGTGGCTGCGGTACATCAGGATGGCGTAAAGCGCGCCGAACGCGATCGAGGCGATCAGGAAGCGCAGCCCGGCGCAGGCCTCGGCGACGAAGAAAATCCCTTCCGGAATCTCAATGATATAACCGTCGATATACGCCGGGAACCCCAGATACCCGATCCCCTGCTGGATGAACCAGGCAGTGATGTCCTGCAACTTCGGCGTGAGGAATTCGCCGAAGGGCACAAGGAAGTATAAATACAGCAGCGGTCCCAGCAAGGCGCGCCACAGGCGCCAGCCAAGCATGGCGAGGCACAGGACCTCGAACAGCGTGACGACGGCGAGTTGGCGGCCTTCCATGATACCCAGACGCTCGGCGGCGAGCCAGGCGATCCCGGCGGGAAAGGCCAGCAGCGCGGCGGCGGGCATGGGGGCGGCGGAGAGACCGCGCAGCGACGATTGGCGGTCCCAGATCAGATACAGAACGATCGGGATCACCAGCGCGCAATGATTATACGCGGTCGATTCGATCCAGGTCCGGACGGCGGCGGCGATCTCGATCTGGAAAAATACGCCGATGGCCAGTGTTCCGGCCGCCAGCCCAACCCAGGCGTTAAGCAGTGCCCCCGCCATCTGGGCCAGTGGCCCTTGGCTGTCCGGCGCGGTCCGGTCACTCATGCGCATGCTCCCGCCCCTGGTCCCGCCCCTGGTCCCACCCGGGGAACCATGGGGCGCATAAGATCGTCGAAACCACTGAGGCACGCGTCCCAATCGTAGCGTTCCAGAATCAGACGACGGGCCGCGGCGCCAAGGGACAGGCTTTCCGCCGCGCCCTCGGGCCGGGCGAGACGGATCGCGGCGGCGGCGAAATCCGCGGCGCCGTCGGCCAGAACCACGTCGCGGCCGGGTTCGGCGTCGATGCCTTCCAGCGCGCCAGGTGTGACGATGACGGGTTTGCCCATGGCCATCGCTTCCAACACCTTGTTCTGAATGCCGCGCGCGATCCGCATCGGCGCGACCGCCGCGACGGCGTGGCGGACATAAGGACGAACGTCCGGGACCCGGCCGGTGACGGAAACGCCCTCCAGCCGCGCGAGTTGCTTCACGTCCTCCGACGGGCTGCCACCGACGATCTGGA
>JAYWAX010000361.1:0-4831 GCA_043782125.1 Acetobacteraceae bacterium
CGCGAGCGCGGATTCGTCGAAATCGTCGATCAGATCGCGGAATAACCGGCTCCAGTTCAGCTCCGCCTTCAACCGGACAAACACTCCGCCCAACCCGATCGCCGATCGGTCCATCAGCACGAATTCCCGGGGTGGCTTCACCCCGCCGGTCCGTTTCAGGCCGGCGTGAACCTGTTGCGCGACGGCGCGGCCGAAATGCGGGTCATCGGTTTCCTGGATGCGTCTGACGCGGCCGTCGGTCAACGGTTCGTATAAAAACCGCGCCCACAATCCCAGAACATCCATTTTTTCCTGGGTCATATCGGTGAAGCCCCAGGTCTCGTATGCACGATGCGCCTTGGTATCGTCGTTGTCCCTGACCGCTTCGAACAACTCGATGACGCCGCGGACGAATTTCGGCGGAAACACCCGGATCGCGCCAAAGTCCAGCAAATTGACAGAGCCATCGGGGCGCACCTGGTAATTGCCCATGTGCGGATCGCCGTGAATCACACCGTAACGATAAAACGGCACATACCAAGCCCGGAACAAGGCCTCGGCGATCCGGTTGCGCTCGTCCTGGGGCGGGTCTTCGGCCAGCCGCGCCATCAGCGGGCGCCCGTCCAGCCAGGTCATCGTCAGCAGGCGCTTTGTGCAATAATCCGGCACCGGTTCCGGCACGTGTACCGTCGGATGATCCGCCAGCATCAGGCGATACAGCCGCATTTGCGCCGCCTCGCGCTCGTAATCCAGTTCCTCGCGCAGGCGTTCGGTGAGTTCCTTATAAATTTCCTCGTGTTGAATCGCGTTGTCCATGCGGTGGTAGATCGCCATCGCGACTTTCAATTGCCGCAGATCGGCCTCGACCGTACTGGGCATGTCCGGATATTGCAGCTTGCAGGCGACCTCTGTCCGGTCCGGCAAGGTCGCGCGATGCACCTGGCCAAGAGACGCGGCGGCCGCGGCTTCCTGGGAAAATTCGCCGAAGCGGGAACGCCATTGCGGGCCGAGTTCGCTCGCCATCCGCCGCCGCACGAAATTCCAGCCCATCGGCGGCGCGTTCGCCTGCAATTGCGCCAACTCCTCCGCGTATTCCGCGGGCAGCGCGTCGGGGACCGAGGACAGGAATTGGGCGACCTTCATCAGCGGCCCTTTCAGGCCGCCAAGGACGGTTTTCAGGTCCTCGGCATGCGCCGCGCGATCGGTCTTGATGCCAAACACGCGTTCGCCCGCCACGCGCGCCGCGATCCCGCCCACGGCACCGGAGGTGCGCGCCATGCGCCGGATTTCGCGCAGGAAATTACCGCCGGACATGGCGTCCCCCCGGTCTTCCCTGTGGGGCCGTCACGCCGTCGCCTCAAGCTCGTCGATAAAGCCGGAGATCACGTCCAGCCCCTTGGTCCAGAACGCCGGGTCGGACGCATCCAGCCCGAACGGCGCCAGCAATTCCTTGTGCCGTTTGGTGCCGCCCGCGCGCAGCATGTTCAGATATTTCGCCTGAAAGCCGGGATGCCCGCCCTGGAACACGGCATACAGCGCGTTCACCAGGCAGTCGCCGAACGCATAGGCGTAGACATAGAAAGGGGAATGCACGAAATGCGGGACATACGCCCAGAACACGTCGTATTCCGGCGCGAAATCGAATGCCGGGCCGAGGCTTTCGGTCTGTACGCTCCGCCATATCTCGCCGATACGTTCCGGCAACAACTCGCCCTTGCGGCGTTCGTCGTGAACCCGGGTTTCGAACCGGTAGAACGCGATCTGGCGCACGACGGTGTTCAGCATGTCCTCCACTTTGGACGTCAGCATGGACCGGCGCTGTTGCGGCGTGGCGCTGTCCAGCAACGCCCGGAACGTCAGCATTTCGCCAAACACGCTTGCCGTCTCGGCCAGCGTCAGCGGCGTGCTGGCCATCAGATAGCCCTGATCGCCCGCCAGCACCTGATGCACCCCATGCCCCAGCTCGTGCGCCAGCGTCATCACGTCGCGCGTGCGGCCATGATAATTCAGCAGCAAATAGGGATGCGCCGAGGGCACCGTCGGATGCGCGAAGGCGCCGCCGGATTTTCCCTCGCGCGGGGGCACATCGATCCAGGGTTTATCGAAGAACCGCTTTCCAACATGGGCGAGGTCCGGGCTGAACGCGCCGTAAGCGCTCAACACCCGGTCCCGCGCCTCGTCCCAGCCGATCTTGCGATCGTCGTCGCCGGGCAGCGGCGCGTTCCGGTCGTAATGCGCCAGTTTCGGTAGGCCAAGCCATTTCGCCTTCATCGTGTAATAACGATGCGACAACCGCGGAAACGCGTCCACGACGGCGGTGACCAGGGCATCGACAACCTCGTCCTCGACCATGTTGGAGCGATTGCGATAACTGCCGGGCCGGGGATATTTCCGCCAGCGGTCGATAATTTCCTTGTCCTTGGCTTTGGTATTCGTCACCAGGGAAAACAGCCGGAGGTTTTCGTTGAAGGCGGCGCCGATCGCCGCGCCCGCCGCGCGGCGGGTCTCGCGTTCCGGCGAGGACAGTTTTTCCAGCGCCGCGTTCACCGTCAGCTTCTGGTCTGCGACAGTCACGCGCATGGCCGCGACGGTTTCGTCGAACAGGCGGCTCCAGGCCGATTGGCCCGTGACATCCTTGTCGTGTAGCAGTTCCTCGACCTCATCGGACAGCTGGTGGACGCGGAACACGCGCAAATCGCGCAGCCAGGGGCGGTAGCGCGCGAAGCCGGCATCGGCGTTCAACTCGCGTTCCAGCACCGCGTCGTCGATGCGGTTCAGTTCCAACGTGAAGAAAATCAGATGGCTGCTTATGTCCGTCACCCGTTCCGTCATCGTCTGATTGAACTGGCCGTAAACCGAGTTCGAATTATCCGACGAAAACATCAACTGGGCGTAAGACATGACGCGGCCCAGGGTTTCCTCGATCCGTTCGTATTCCGCCAACGCGGCCGCGAGGACGGCGCCGGGGGACGTCGCGAGTTTCCCGGTATAAGCATCCTTGAAGGCGCGCGCGGCGACCTCCATCGCCTGAAGATCGGCCTCAATCCGGGGACTGTCCGGGGACGGATAAAGGTCGGACAGGTCCCAGACCGGCAAGTCCGGGGATTCGGAGGCGTCTGACATCGTGAGGCTGTTCCCTTGGTTGCCGCGTTCCCGGTAGATGTAGGATAGGAAGCACCAACATCAAAGACATGCCGTCAGGCAGTTCGCGCGGGGGATTCGTGGAGCGGTACCCAATCTGGCCAAATCTGGCCACCATGATGTTCGACCTCGCGGCGAAATGGCCGCGTAAGCCGCTGTTGCGCGCCTGGCGCGACGATGTTTGGCACACCACATCCTGGTCTGAGTTTGGCCGGATGACCGCGTCCTGCGCCCGCCATCTGCGCGCTGCGGGCGTGGCGCCGGGCGACCGGGTGATGATCTGCGCGGAGAACCGGCCGGATTATCCGATCGCCCAGGTGGCGCTGATGGCGATCCGCGCGGTGCCGGTGCCCACGTACACGACGAATACCGTCGAAGATCACGCCCATATTCTTCGCGACTCCGGCGCGCGCGCGGCGATCGTGTCGTCGGGCGCGCTGGCGGAGCGGGTGCGCCAGGCCGGGGAGAAGAGGGGCAGCGAAAAGGTGGGCGGTCTCGATCTGCTGCTGGAAATGGGCAGTCCGCGCTGGACCGAGATGCTGGCGGACACCGCGCCGATGGACGACGTCGCGGCGGACGCGGCGCAAATTCCGCCGACGGCGATGGCCTGCATTATCTATACCTCCGGCACCGGCGGCGCGCCCCGCGGCGTGATGCTGCCGCATCGCAGCATCATGTCGAACTGCCGCGGCGCGTTCGAACTGGTGCGGCCGCTGAAACTGAAGGACGAGATTTATCTGTCCTATCTGCCGCTGTCGCACAGCTATGAACACACGGTCGGCCATTTCTTTTTCGCGAGTATCGGCTCGGAGATTGTCTATTCCCGCGGTGTCGAGTTCCTGGCCGCCGACATGCTGACGATCCGGCCGACCATTCTGACAGCGGTGCCGCGCGTGCTGGAGGTCATCCGCAGCCGGGTGCTGACCCAGGTGGCGCGCCAGCCCGCGTGGAAGCAGCGTCTGTTCGCGCGCGCTTTGGCCATCGGCCTGAAGCGCCAGGACGGCATGCCTCTGACCCTGCTGGAAACAGCGATCGATCCGATCCTGGACCGCCTGGTGCGCGCGAAAATTCAGGCGCGGTTCGGCGGACGGCTGGTGGCGGCGGTGTCCGGCGGCGCGCGGTTGGAACCGGACGTTGGGCGGTTCTTCCTCGCTTTGGGTCTGCTTCTGCTTCAGGGGTACGGCCAGACCGAAGCCGGTCCCGTTATCTCCGCGACCCCACCGGACTCGGTGGCGATCGAAACGGTCGGCCCGCCCCTGCAAGGCGTCGAACTGAAACTGGCCGAGGACGGGGAAATCCTGGTCCGCGGAGACCTGGTGATGGACGGGTATTGGGGGCGGCCCGACGACACCGCGGCCACGATCCAGGACGGCTGGCTGCACACCGGCGACATTGGCGTGCTGGACGCGCGCGGCAATCTGCGCATTACCGACCGGAAGAAGGATATGATCGTCCTGTCCGGCGGCGAAAATGTCTCCCCCGCGAAGATCGAGGGCATGTTGATGGCCGAGCCCGAGATCGCCCAGGCGGTGGTCGCGGGAGACGGACGGTCGGGACTGGGCGCACTGCTGGTGCCGGCGGAGGGACACGACGACGTGTCGGTGGCGATGGCGATCAGCCGGGCCAATCACCGGTTGTCGGTGACGGAACGCATCCGGCGGCACGCGGTGGTGGAACCGTTCACGGTGGAAAACGGCCTGCTGACCCCGAC
>JAYWAX010000362.1:0-13256 GCA_043782125.1 Acetobacteraceae bacterium
TTGTCCCCGCCCGTGTCTGGGACGGGGAAGGATCGGGCGGCGCTGACGGGGGATGCCCCGCCCCGGCGCCCGTAATTCTCAGGGAGATCTGAAATCCCCAGGAAGGATCGCAATCTTCGGGAAGACTGGCGCGCCCGGAAGGACTCGAACCTCCAACCCCCAGATTCGTAGTCTGGTGCTCTATCCAATTGAGCTACGGGCGCATCCAGGGGCGGGGAAGTAGCCCACCCTGGCGGGCGAGGCAAGCCCCAATCGACAGGGACTGGCACCTCGTACGAAAATGAATTTCGTCGCTTGCCGTCCGGACCAGGCGCCGCTATACGCACGCCTTGGCCGGAGTGTAGCTCAGCCTGGTAGAGCACTGTGTTCGGGACGCAGGGGCCGGAGGTTCGAATCCTCTCACTCCGACCAGGGATTTCAGTGAGTTATGTGGCCCATGCTGTGCGGGTCACATAATTTGCGGATGAACCGCTCTCTCCTCTCTGCCGATTGCATGTTATCCGTGCGGTGAGCCATGATCGACTGGAAGGACTCCCCCGGCTCAGAGCGCATCTCTGGTAAGGTGTCCGGGGCTTGGTTGGTGGCGGGCACGCGCATCCCCGGCGTCACGGTGGCGGACAACGCCGATGATGGCTATAGCCCGGAGGACATCGTGGCGGAGATTTATCCGAGCCTTCCCTTCGAACGCGCGAAGCGCATCCTCGCCTTCGCGCGCGATAGGGTTTATGCGCCGCGTTCTGCTTGACGAGGGCGTTCCGACCGGCGTTCGATCGCTTGTTGGCAGGTTTTCAGTTGATGCGGCTGCCGAGTTCGGGTGGGCGGAGCTGACCAGCGGCAACCTGGCCGCGTCAGCGGAACACGCCGGTTGCGAGGCGACGATCGGTGCCGATCGGAACATCGGCTATCGGCAGAACATGGCGAGCAGGCAATTGGCCCTCATTGTGCTGACGACCAATCATAGGGACACGATCCGGGATCACGGTGAGGGCATCCTCCCTGCGGTGGATGCGGCATCGGCCGGGAGCTATGCGACGATCGATTTCCGAAGGCGCCGGCGCGGGCCATGGCGACCCTCCTCCGCCTGAACGATGACGGCTGGACGGTGCTTGTGCCGGGGATCCAGATTTGGATTGGACGCAGTCCGGCGGCGCTTGACACGACCGGCGCTGGATAATTGATCCATAAGCCACCGGTACCCACCGGCGTCCTTGCCAGCAAGGCCGTCGCGCCACCTTGCCACACCCGGATTTGAATATCGGTCCACGACCCAAACCGGTCCACCGGACCAACCCATCAGGCTACCGGTTGAGGTGTCCGGCGCGTTCGACCGTGCGCCGGACATGTTTGGAACGTCTTCTTACGGTTGAAATTTCAGCGAAATCGCGGCGATCCCCAGCGCGACATTCAGACCCTTGTCGCCTTCGAAACTAACCGGCTGCAACGACAACGATTGGTTGGAACCGCCAATCAACACATTGGCGTTCGCGCCGACGCCAAGTGCCGCCCCAGCGGTGGCGCCGCCGTATTCGCCGCCCAGACTACCGGGCGCCACATTGGTCGCGGGTGCGAACACGCCCCAAACGATCACGCCGCTTTCCAGATATCCGATATCGATACCGAATTTCGAAATCGTGCCCACGTAGTGTTCGTTACGGCCCCCACCCGAAAAAACGCATTGAAGCGCCCGGGAGGATCCGAAGACGAAACCCCAGCCACCATCGACATGGCATGTCAGGACGCCGGCTTTGACGTTGATCGCGGCATCCGCGGGCACGGCGGTGGCCAGCGGGGCGAGGAACAGACCGGCCGCGGCCGCCGCCAAGGACAATTTTTTCAACATATCTGGACTCCTGTTAAGGTGGTTGTGACCGGCGTACCATGATCGACGAAGAAAAAGACGGGCGCCTCTGGGCACACTTTGGGAGTATCGTGTCGATAGCGGGCCGCCCAGACTCGGAATCTACCCATGACTGGCGCGTGCCCGCGTGCCGCATTCCACGGGCGGTGCAAGATCGTGTCCAGATCCACCCGCGAGAGTTTCCAGAGCCAGGCTGTCGAGAACAATAATGCGCGAGATACCGGCAATTTCGATCAATCCCTCCAGCCGAAGCCTGGTAAATGTCCGGCAAATTGTTTCAACGCTCAATCCCAGGTAATCGGCGATATCGCTTCTGGACATTGGCAACGCGAACGAACGATCGAGGCCTGGGCCGCCGGAGGAGAGCAAGCGGCGGGCGACCAGAAACGACGCGAGTCGCTCCCGTGCGGTTTTCCGCCCCAGCACGACCATCTGTTCCTGCGCGGCAATCAGTTCGGCCGTCGCAATATGAAGCAGGATTTTTTCCACCGGCGGGACGCGATCGCTCAAGGCGTGGAAGCGGTTCCGCGGAAATCGGCAATATGTCACGGTATCGATTGCCTCGGCGCTGAAGGCGTAGGCGGCGCCGCTGGCCAGGCCGAGAAAATGGCCTGGGCCCGCGAAACCGACAATTTGCCGCCGCCCATCGGACAGGAGTTTGTATATCCGGGCCGTACCGCGAGAGACGTTAAAGAACGCGTCTGCGAGGCTGCCTTCCTGGATGAAGGTCGCCCCGGGCCTCGCAACGGTATCTGTCGCGATTTGAGCCAACTCTGTGGCGCGGCTTTCCGGGACCGCGCCGCAGACACCGATCTGGCGAACGGCGCAATGCCGGCATCGGCCAGTCACGTTGCCAGACCAGGAATGGGCCGGAATTTTCAGGACCAGGTTCACGCGATGCCTCCAGCCGTGCCCGGTTGCGGAATGTTGGCGTTCGCCCACATTTTCTCGCGCGGACTCCTCATGGATAGTATCGGTCTCGAGGTTTGCCGCCGGTAGGGACGGAAACTACTCAGGCCGCTTCGCGATACGTCCATCGACGACATCGACGATGCGGTCGCAGCGGCGGGCGAGCTCGAGATTATGCGTGACCATCAGAAAGGTGGTGCCGCTTTCGCGGTTCACCTGCCGCATCAGTTCGAAGACGCCATCCGCGGATTTTGTGTCGAGGTTGCCGGTTGGTTCGTCGGCCAGCACGATTGACGGGTTCATGGCCAGGGCGCGCGCGATGGCGACACGCTGCTGCTGCCCGCCGGACAGGTTGGTGGCGAGATGATCGGCGACGTTCGCCAATCCCACGCGCGCCATCAAGTCGCGGGCGCGCGCGGCGATTTCCGGGCTGGGAAAGCCGCGATCGGCCAGCAACGGCATCATAACGTTTTCCACTGCGGTGAACGAGGAAATCAGATGATGGCTTTGGAACACGAAGCCGATCGTTCGCCCCCGCAAGCGGGTGATCGCGGCGTCGCCAAGAAGGCCGGTGTCCTCGCCGCGGACGAACAGGCGGCCGGAGGTCGGTTCGTCCAGAAGACCGGCGATATTCAATAATGTGCTTTTGCCCGAGCCCGAGGGACCGGTGAGGGCGAGAAACTGGCCTTTCTCCAGGGTCAGATCGATGTCGCTCAGTACGTGCGCCTCGGAGGGCTGCCCGGCGTTATAGACTTTGCAGACTTTTTCGAACCGCACGATTTCCTCAGCCACGGATTGCCGCCACGGGATCGAGGCGGGCGGCGCGCAGAGCGGGCGCGGTGGCGGCGAGAAGCCCGGTCAGCGTCGCCATGACGGTGGTGGCGGCGAACAGCGAACTTTCCAGGATCAACGGAAACAGTTCTGTTCCATCGGCTTGTCGAACGATGCCATGCCAGTATATCAGGCCGCCCGCGCCGATTGCGGAGCCCAGAAGGGAGCCGAGAAAGCCGAGGAGACCGCCCTGCAACAAGAATATCCGCAACACCTGGCCGCGCGAGGTTCCCATTGCCCGCAATATGCCGATATCCTTGGATCGCTGGATCACCGATACCACCAGCACCGCTGCGATCCCGAACGCGACCGACAGTCCGACAAAAGAACGAATCAGCGTATTGGACGTCTGTTGCGCGCGCACGGCGGTAAAAAATTGCGCATTCGTGACGATCCAACTGTCGGCTTCCACGTTGTTGCCCGCCTGTATCTGCTCCGCCATCGATTGCGCCTCATAGATATCCTGGATCGTCATGTCGATGGTCGTGACCCCGCCGATCGCGCCCAAAAGCGATTGGGCGGTGCGCAGCGCGACAAAGGTGGCGCGTTCGTTGACCCCTTTGCTGCCGAGATCGACGAGACCGGAGATGGTAACGACGGCGGTCGCGCCGGACGCGGCCCGAACGTTTAACCTGTCGCCGACCGTGGCGCCCAGGTCTTTGGCCAGTTCGGTGCCGACGACGATATCGTCGCTGTTCAGGCGGGCGGCGCCGGCAACGATATAGTCGGGGATTCTCACGATCCGAAAATATGTCGCGGGTTCGACCCCAGACATCGAAATCGCGCGGCTGGCGGCGCCGCGCACGGCCAGCGCGGAACCCGACATGGTCGGCGACACCGTGACGACACCCGGTGTCGCCACCATACGGTCGCGAATTTTCGGCCATTGATCGATCGAGACAACCCGTTGTCCCGGCCGTTGCACGGTCGCGTCCTCCATCACACCGGTTCCCGCCAACAAAGGTCTGGCGATCTGCTTCGGTGGGACCAATTGTATCTGCGGTTGCGAGGTCAGTACCCGCTTGATGAAATTCGCCTGCAAGCCGGTCAATAGCGCCGACATGAACACAATGACACCGACCCCGATGGCGATCCCGGCCAGGATGAACATCGTTTGCATTTTGCCCTCGCGAAGAAAGCGCACGGCCGCGATCCATTCGAACGGCAACCAGCGGGTCACGAGGGTATCGCCCGCACGCGCTGGCCTGCCTTGACCGGCGAAATGGCGGGCAGAACCAGATCTCCTTCCGCGAGACCGTCCAGTATCTCCACCTTCGTGGATCCCTGAAGGCCGATCCGGACCCGATGGCGCACAGCCCGGCCCGCGCTGACCGTCAGAACCCAAGGGTCGGCCGATAACGTGTCGTGGACCGAACTTGCCGAGACAACCATTGTATTTTCGGCGCGCGCGACCTCTATATCGACGGAGACGGTCATGTCCTGACGCAAATAGTCGGGCGGCTCGGCAACCGTCAGCTTCACCTCCACGGACGCGCGGGCGATATCGACGGCGGGGTTTATATACGAAACCGCCGCCGCGAAGCGCTTGGCCGCGTAAGCATCCGCCGAAACCACCGCCTTCCGCCCAATCGCCAGCTTTGCGAGATTCCGTTCGTCGATGGAGGTCGCGATCTGCGTTTCCCCATCGGGCGCCAGCACCATCAACGTATCGCCCGGCTTCGCGATCGTTCCTTGCTCGACATTGCGGGCGATTAGCACGCCGTCGCGCGGCGCCACGATGGTCGCGTAACCGAGCCGGGACGCCGCGCTGTCGCGGTTCGCGATCGCCTGATTGAGCTGAGTTTGAGCCGTCACGTAATCGGCGCCGCCAGGACTGGCGGTATAGACCTGAAGTTCCGCTGTCTGGACCTGTGTCCGGGCGATGTTCAGATCGCGTTGTGCCGTGTCCAGAACGACCCGGGTTTCGTCTCTGCTACGGAACAACTCCTCCGCCCGCCCGAAGGTTTGGCGCGCGTTGACGAGCGTCGCTTCCGCCTGTGTCAAAGAATCCCGCGCGGCCGGCAGCGTCAATTCCGCCAGCTGGTGCATCCGCGCTTCCGCCTGCGCCACCCCACCTTGCGCCTGGCCCAACGCCGCCACGAGTTCAGTATTTTCCAATGAGATCAGTGGCTGTCCCTTTGTCACGCGCTGGCCCTCGACGACCTGGACTGCGGCGACGGTGCCAACAATCTGGCTCCCGATAACGACCCGGAACGGCGTCTGAACGTTGCCGGTCGCTACTAGTGTTTCAACCAGAGTGACGCGAACAACCCGTTCGACGGCCACCTGCGGGCCCAAAAACGCCAAGGTTCCGCGCCAGATTCCGGCGCCGCCTATCAGGACAACGGCAAGCACGGCCCATTTGTTTGCCCATGCGGCCGCGAATACCCAGGCTGGTCGCGTCAACGAGGGAGGCGGCACCGGCTGTCCGGTCATAACGGCGCGGCGCGCGAGACTCTGCGGCCGGGGCCGCAAGGGCCGCGCTGCCAAATGTTGCGGCTTTCGCCGCCATCAACGGCCACGGATCAATCCGGCGCCGATCATGACAATTCCAAGCGCCAGGGCACCGGCGCCAAGGTAGGGCGGGACCGGGTGCGCCGCCGTTTCAGTTGTCGAAATCTTCATGTCTCCGATCCGCGCCAATTCCGTCGTCTGCTGCGTGGTAAAAACAGGAATCGCGAACGCGATTAGCCCAAGCAGGACAAAGATCGAACCAGCGACCGTCAGACCGGTCATTGACAGCCTTCCCATGAAAACCTCTCTTTTCGCGTGCGCGTTGCATGCCACGTTATCGTTGCGGGCCGAGATTCAAACTCGGCCCGAGGAAAGCAGCCCGAACAACCACAGTACCAGAAGCACTGTGAGTACCGTGCCGAGGACCCCGCCCAGTCCCGCGCCGCCGTAACGGCTGTGGGCGTAATAACCCCCACCCCCGCCAAACAGCAGGACCAGTACCACGACGATCAATATTAAACCCATGTGCTGTCCTTTCGATCTGCAAGCGAAGTTAGGCGTCCGCGCGATTGGGCGGCAGGATCGGAAATTACCAGGCACGCCCAAGCGGGGATGTGGGCGATATGAGTAGTTTCCGAGCCTCCCTTTCGTGTGGCCTGATGCCAAAAATTCGGTCGCGGTGCGGTAATCGCATTGGCTGGGGCAGCGCTGCCAGCGGGGCGCGGGCGCGACCGGTGGGGGGATACGACTTTGTTGCCGCGTTATCCCGAATGTGAGTTCAGGGCACACAGGGCCGCCGCTCCGGCAGAATATCCAGCCTCCCGGTTCCCGCGTATCTTATGAGTATTTTCCGAACCTGACCGTCCGGCAATCGATATGACTACGATCGGTTACGGGCGCGAACATCGCGTCCAAGGGATCGGCCGATATGAACGGAATGGAAGCCGCGGCGGCTCGGCGGAGGCCGGGCTTGTTACATTCGTTTGCGCCGGGACTGCGACGGGAGTGGCCGGACAATTCGCGCGACGGCGGGTGGTGACGGTTGGAAATTGTTTGCTCCGCCGCTTCGACCGAAGCGAGGGAGCGACGCGCGAAAACACAAGGACATACATCATGAAATATTGGAACGTATTGTTGGCGACGGCCGCCACGATGCTGCCGCTGGCCGGGGCAAATGCCCAGGCGGTCGATGGGTTATATATCGCGGGAGGGGCGGGGATCAATTATCTCCAGCCTGAGGGATTTCGAGTGACGGTGCCTGGCGCCGCGGCGACCGGGAGTGTGACGTCCGATATTGGACCGGCTGTCGTGATGAGTGTCGGTTGGGGGTTTGGGAACGGCATCCGCGCGGAGTTAGAGGGAAGTTTCCGGCAAAACAACGGCTTCAGTAACGCCAATGGCTTCGGTTTCGGTTCGTTCAGCGGGAACGAGCAGAAATACGGCGCCATGGTAAATATCCTTTACGACTTCGTGGGCGTTATGCCGATGATCCAACCTTACATCGGTGTGGGTTTTGGGTATCAATCGACGAACATTCAGGGTTTGAGCGGAAACTTCGCTGCTCTGGGAGGGCGGTTCGCGTCGTCGGGCGGAAACCGGGGCAGTTTCGCGTATCAGGCGATGCTTGGCGCCGCTTATCCGATCGAAAGCATTCCGGGTTTGTCGGTGACCGCCGAATATCGTTTCATGGGGTTGGCGGATAACCGCAATTATGGTGCGACGGTCGGCGGTGTTAATGGGACGATCACGTCGACGGACAATTACAATCACAGTTTCCTGATCGGCCTTCGTTATGCGTTCGGAATCGCGCCCGCCGCAGCGGCGCCGATGCCCGTCACGGACGCCGGCGCGAAAACTTTTCTGGTCTTCTTCGATTGGGACAGGGCCGATTTGTCGGGACGCGCCCCCGGGATCGTTTCGGATGCGGCGGCTTATTCCACGAGGTCGCGTTACACGCGCATCGATGTCGATGGCAATACGGACACATCTGGCAGCTCGGCATACAATCAAGGACTTTCTGAGCGGCGCGCGAATGCGGTGGCGGCGGAGCTGGTCCGGAACGGCGTGCCAAGGACGGCCATCCAAATGCATGCGTTTGGTGAAACGCGTCTGTTGGTACCTACCGGAGATGGCGTACGGGAACCGCAAAACCGGCGCGTCGAAATCATTTATCATTGAACGGTCTGGGTGGCGTTTCCGGGGGCGCGCCTCCGGGCCCGCCCTTGGTGGCCGCTTATCGGGCGGGACGGGTCAACGCCGCGGCGATCGGCCGCGCGAGTTTTTCCACTGCGCCGCCGACGGCCGCAACGACGGCCGCATCTTCGGGACCGTCCGGTATCTGGGTCACGAACGTGCCGCGCCCTGACGTCACGATGGACCGCCTGTCGTCCGTCAGCACGGTCCAGTTCGCGGTCAGCACGCATTGCCCGTTCGCGCGTGCTTCCAGGGTTTCGACCTCGACCAGCAGGACGCGGCCAGGACGGCTGGACAACGCGATGCGGGCGATCCGTATCGACGGCACGATCTGGTCCAGCGCGGTGGCCAAAGCCCGCGCGACGCCAACGGATAATCGTTCGCCCCATCGCCCGGAACGGCTCGTCACGATGCCGTTGCGTCCGTCGTGGCGCGAAATATCGGTCGTATCGAGATAATCCGGCACCGTCACGCGCGTCAGTTCCACGACCGGCCGTGTGTCCTCCGAGGTCACGCCCGGGCGCGCGTCCGAAGCGGCGCCAAGGACGTAGACCCGTGGCGGCGGACCGCCGCATCCCATCAGGAACGCGACAGTTCCGATTGCCATTAAAGTATGAGATTTCATCGCGCGGATCGTCCTGTCAAAGTGGCGGCGGGGTCGCGGCGGAGATCGCGCGTGAACTCGCGCAGGGAACTCGCGCTGGCCGCCAGGTCGCGGATCGCGGCTTCGACATCGCCGCGCAGCGGGGCGCGCGGTCCGGTCATATCGTTAAGAGATCCGATTAAAATCTCTGCCTTGGCCATCGCGCGATCGACGGCCGTCAACACCCGTTCGGCGTTTTTGCCAAGGACAGTCACCTGGTTTTGGCTCGCGATCGCGAGGCGATCGATGGACGCCAACGTGCGCGCGGAATCCGCCTGCAACAGGCGCACGGCCTCCGTCGTTGTTTCCAGCGTCTTGCGCGCGGCGTCGGATGTTTGTTCCAGACTTCCCGCCATCGGTCCGACATGCCCGCTCAGTTCGACAACGATACGCTGAATGCCATCCAGCGCGAGACGGGCTTTTTCGGCGAGTTCGGGCAATTTCAGGTCCGCGATTTCGTCCTTGATCTTCTGAATGTCGGACGCCATCGACGGGATTTCGGGAATTTCGCCCGGTATCCCGCTCAGGCTGGCCGGTGCCTCCGGGTGGAAGTCGAGATTGACGCTGAGTTGTCCGGTCACGAGGCTCTGCGTGGCCAGTTGTGCCCGCAGCCCAGCGGTGATCGCGAGGTCGAGCTCGCCGGCGCGCGCTTTCCGGGAACCCGTGATCCAGGACACCTTCCCGGGATCGATTTCCAGGTAAACAGGTATGACCGGCCGCGCGTCGGGGAGTTTCACGTAGACTTTCATGTCATGCACCGTCCCGATTTTGACGCCGCGCAAGGTGACCGGTGCGCCGATTGTCAAACCGGCGACAGAGTCCTGGAAATAGACGACGGCGCGCGATTGCGGCGCGAACCAACTGACGCCGCCAAGCAGAAGAATGGCTCCGGCGCCAAGCGACAAGCCGGTCAGAACGAACAGGCCAACAGCGGTGGATTTATCGAGTTTCATTTGGTTTCGTTTCCGGCGGCCGCTCGCGGTTCATGAAGGCTTGCACCGTGGGATGGGTGCTGGTTTCCCGCATCGCTTTTGGCGCGCCACGGGCAATCGAGGTTCCCGTTTCGGCGTCCAGAAAAATCCCATCGTCGCAAATGTCCAGAAGACTGGGCAGTTCGTGGCTGACCATGACCACGGTCACACCGAAGCCCGAGCGCAATTCCACGATCAAATCGTCGAGCCGTTTGGCTGAAATGGGGTCCAGACCTGCGGAGGGTTCGTCCAAAAACAAAACCTCGGGTTCCAGCGACAATGCGCGCGCAATTCCCACGCGCCGGCGCATGCCGCCGCTCAGGCCGGCGGGCATCTCCGCACCCAACGCGCCAAGGCCAACCATAGATAATTTCAATCGCGCCAGCGCCAAAATCGCGGCGTCGGGCAGCGGCGAAAACAACCGCAAGGGCAATGCGACGTTTTCCTCCGCGGACATAGAACTCCATAACGCGCCACTTTGGAACACGACCCCGAAGCGGCGGCCGATTTCTGCCCGGCGTTCGCCGGCGGCTGCCCAATAATCCTCGGATTCGACATGGATCGTTCCCTCGATCGGGCGCAACAGGCCAATCATCGCTTTCATCAGCGTGCTTTTGCCGCAACCGCTACCGCCCATGATGGCGAAGATCGACCCGGTGGCGACCTCGAACGAGATATCGTGCTGGATTGGTTTGCCGCCGTAACCAAACGAAAGCCCCTCGACCCGCAGTTTCGGGACAGCGCCGGTATTGGCCGTTGGCTCAGAAATCGAGGGCATGGGCACACATGGCGAAAATCGCGTCGAGCGTTATTACGCCGACAATTCCAATCACGACGGCATCCGTCGCGGCGGTTCCGACGTCGGCGGCGCCGCGCCCGGCCTTCAACCCGCATCGGCAACCCGCGATGGCGATCAACAGGCCAAACGCGACGCTTTTCACCAGTCCGAAGAACAGTTGCGACATGGGGATCGACGCGCGGGTTTGCGCGAGGAAGGCCTCGGGCGACAGATTCAACATTGCAACGGAGACAGCGAACCCGCCGAAGATGCCGGTCGCGCAACCAAACAGGTACAGCAACGGCATGGTTGCGGTCAGGGCAAGGATTCTGGGCAAAATCAAATAATCGTGAAGCGGGATTCCGATCGCGCGGAGGGCATCGATTTCCTCGTTCCCCAGCATGGCCGCTATTTGGGCCGCATAGGCGCCGCCGGTGCGCCCGGACATAACGATTGCCGTCATCAGCGCGGCCATTTCCCGGACCATCGCAATCCCGACCAAAGCGGCGATAAAAATATCCGCGCCGAATTTCCGTAATTGCACCGAACCCACGAAGGCGAGAATGCCACCCACGAGAACATTGACCACGGTCACGATGGGCAGCGCCGCGATTCCGGCATCATATGCGCATGTCATTAAATCCGTGCGCCGCATCCGCAGGCGGCCGGTTCCCATGCCAAGGCCTCGCAGGACCGTCTCGCCGATTGTGGCCGCGATGGCCAACGCCTCGTCCCCGGTCGCGATGACCGCGCCGCCGGTTCGCGCGGCGAGGGACGCCGGCGCGGATTTTGGTGGTGGCTCCGGCGCATCCTCCGCAATTAGCGCGAGCAGCCCCACGGCGGCCTTCGGGAGGCCGTCCGCGTCGAACGTGACGGCGTTTTCGCGCGCGAGGCGCCGGATGTCCGCGAGGAAGATCAGCAAAGCGCTGTCCCAACGGCCAAGTCCGCTCGTTTCGAAGGCGATGCCGCCAAGGCCTTTGGACGCCGATGGAATCGAGGGGAGGCCGGATTTCAGGCGATCCGCCGCGATCCAATCGCCAGAGAGGACGACGACCAGGCCGTTGCCGCTGGTCTGCGCGGCCCAACCGTCGCCCGTCAATGGTGCCGTCATCGACGGTCTCAGTTGGCCAGGGCGACATCGATGATACGAATGGCACCGGGGCTGTCGCCGGACCCGAGCGATATCAGTGCGCTTCTGATCTGGTTCGCCATTTGGCTCGTGGTTTGCTGGTTTGGCAGGGCGGCCGGTTCGGCGGCGTTGAGGCTGCGCGTTTCCGCCATTTCCAGCGATTGTTGCGCCTTGCCGGTTTCCCCGGCAACCAAGGCCGCGCGCGCGGAGCGAAGATAGTCGCGGATCGGCGCGTCCGGACCGAGGTTCGGCGACGGCAACGTGGGAGCCACGTTGGTTGGATTGCTGTTTCCCGCGATGTTGGACGCCTTGTTGGATCTCGGCAACGAGTCGCGGTCGCCATTCTCCAGACCCGCGCGATAGCCAGCGGTATCGACTGGCGGCGCCTGGGCGAGCGCCGAGGCGGCGATGACGCCAAGCAGGCCAGCGGCGGCGATTCTCATGACGAACATGTTACGGGTCCTTTCGAGACGGAGGTTGGCGCGGGATCGCGTCAATAGAAGGGGAAGTTGAAGTTCAGCGACGCACCGGGCTGTTGATAGTAACCGTAGGGCTGATAAACCGTTGGCGGTGGCGCGTAGTAATATCCGGGACGCCGGTAATACCCGCCGTATTGGTAATCGCGGCGGGTATAGAAACGACGCTCCTCGCGACGTTCGTCGCGGCGCTCCGCGCGACGTTCGTCGCGACGGTCGTCGCGATGTTCGGCCGATGCGGGCTTCGCGAACCCGCCAGCCAATGTCGCGGTGGCCAGCCCAAGGATCGCCGCGCAACGAAGCGTGGATCGTGGAAGACGAAGATGAACGATTTCGAACATTTTCTGGCTCCTAACCGCGTGTTCCCGCCATCCGCCGGTCGGCGTTGTCGCGGAATACCTGATCGGCGGTGCGCTTCTGCGCGTCCGGCATGGTGGCGTAAAGCGCGTCGAAAAGCGGCCCCAGGCTTACCATGTCTTTCGCGTGCTGTTCGGAAACTTTGGCGTAAGACTTTATGTTTTCGGCCGCGGTCATGGTGGACATCGCGCGCGCCCGGCTGTCGAATGCCTGATCCATCGCCTTCGCGTTATTCCGCATTCCCTGGGCGAATTGGTCCCATTGCGGTTGTTGAGCCGCCGTAATCATCAGCTTTGCGCGGAGGTCGGCGATACGCTGTTCGGCGGTGACTTCCATTTGTCTCGTGTTGGCGGCCGGCGGGGTGGGGCGGACGGCGGTGGGATCGCCGGACCCCGGTGGCGGCGCGGCGATGACGGCCCCGCCAAGGCTGGCGAGGAAAGCCGAAGCGATCGCGGCGCGCCGGAACATTTCTTTCATGATGTTGTTTCCTTTGAGAGCGATTTACACGGAGTTATCGCGAGATCCGGTGCCGGAGAACCAGGGAGCCGATCCGGTCCCCGGGACAAGCCCGGGGATAACGAAGCGCGGACGGCGAATATTCGAACGCCTGCCGTCATTTGCCCTTCAGCGAGTCCTTCAGGCTGCCGGCGGCATTCT
>JAYWAX010000363.1:0-4817 GCA_043782125.1 Acetobacteraceae bacterium
GCGGGGGCACCGTGAAACACCGGCTCGTTCATCGGTTCCACGAATACGCCACCGGGATCCGTCCCGCGCAGTGCGACCGCCATCTCCCGCCAAAATGCCACCAGGCGCGCGGCATCTTCCGGGCTGGTATCCACCCGCCATCCCACCGGATGGGCCGAAACAACCACCGCCAGACCATGCCGCCGCAAACGCCGCGCCTGCTCCACCAGCAACAACCGCATGTCCGGGGTGTCCAGCACCGCCGGATCGGCCGCCAGCCGGACGAAGGTAAATCCGGCGGCACGCAAATCCGCCATCGCCCCATCGCTCATCCAGGCGCGCAAAAGCGCCGGATCGCGGCTGCCTGGAAACCGGAACCACCCGGTCAAATTCACCCCCCGCCGCAACCCCGCCACCCGATCCGCCGGCGGCCCGGCGAGCACTGGGCTGAGGGCGAGGAGAATGACGATCCAGGCGAGGGCCAGAATGGTGGAAGCGTTGGGGCGCTGCCCCAAACCCCGCGAGGGCGCTGCCCTTCGAACCCGCCAAGGCAGGGCCTTGGATGCCATTTATTGGGGAAGATGAGACAGGGGGCCTACACGGATGTTGCAATCGCCGCGGATGGCCCCCTGTCTCATCTTCCCCAACCGATCGGGGTCCAGGGACCGTGTCCCTGTTGGGTTCGAAGGGCAAAGCCCTCGTGGGGTCTGGGGCAAAGCCCCGGTGCTTTTCTGGCTGCACGCCGCGCCCGCGCCTTGCCAAGCGCGGCCGATCCGGCCTACGTCCCGCGCCGCGCGCCGGCGGTTCTCGACGGTTCAGGGTTTGGTGATGAAATTCAGTCTGTATCTGGGGACATTGTTTGGGATTGGGCTGGCGGTCGCGTTGATCGCCACGAACGACGCGGGCGTGGTGTTCGAGGTATTTGCCCAGGTTGGATTGGGGCTGATACCGGTTGTTTGCGTGCGCGCCGCGATCATTCTGGTGTGTTCCGGCGCCTGGGCGATGCTGCACACGGATCTGACCGGCATATCCTCGGGCGTTTGGCCGCTGATCCGATCGATACGGGAGGGCATCAACGTCCTGCTGCCGGTGGCGACGATCGGCGGGGAGATCGCGGGCGCGCGGCTGCTCACATCCTGGGGCGTTCCGGCGAGTGTGTCGGGCGCGGGGATTCTGGTCGATCTGCTGTTACAGGCAGCGGGTCAGGCAATCTTCGCGCTGATCGGCGTGCTGCTGCTGACGCGGATCGCCGGGACGGAAACATTGACGCGCTGGGTGCTGGTGGGAATCGGCGTGGGATTCCTCGCACTGACCGGATTTTTCGTGGCCCTGCGCTTCGACGGCGTCGGACGGATCGGGCGGTTTGTCGCAGCGCGGGTGGCGCAGTGGTCGCGCGACGGTTCCCAGCGGTTCCTGGTCAACCCGGCGCGGCTGACGGAGGCGTTGGCGGCGATCTGGCGGCGGCCGCGCGATGTCGGGGTCTCGGCGGCGCTGCATGTCGTCGCATGGCTGTTGGGGACACTGGAAATCTGGATCGCGTTGCATTGGATGGGGCACCAAACCTCCCTGGCCGACGCGATGGTTCTGGAGAGTCTGGGCCAGGCGGTGCGCGGCGCCGCGTTTCCGGTCCCCGGCGGCATCGGCGTCCAAGAAGGCGGCTTCATTCTTCTGGGCCAGTTGCTGGGGATCGATCCACAGACGGCCATTGCCTTGTCGCTGGTCAAACGCGTGCCGGACATCGTACTGGGCCTGCCCGCGCTGTTCGCGTGGCACTGGCTTGAAGGACGGCATAAAAATGCCCTACCACCGCCGCTTCCGGGCCTGCGGCCGCTGAACGACACCAACTGAGTACGGGCCCGGACGAAGGATATCGAACGAATGGACGCGATTGAGCAGATTCCGGCCACGATAAGCCCCGATACGATGGGCGTCGTGAACTCCTGGACCGAGTGGGACCCGCTGGAGGAAATCATCGTCGGCCGCCTGGATGGCGCCGCGATCCCGCCGTACCACGTCACTGTTACGTTTAACGTGCCAACCTTCACCGCGAAGCTGCATCGCCTGGTTGCGGGATTCAAATATCCGAAATGGATGGTCAGGCGCGCGCAAACCGAGCTGGACGGGTTCATACATATTCTGGAAGCCGAAGGCGTAAAAGTCCGCCGCCCCGATATCATTCCGCACACCAAACGCTTCCGCACCCCCACCTGGTCCAGCACCGGTTTCTGCATCTCCTGCCCGCGCGATCTGTTCCTGGTCGTCGGCGACGAGATCATCGAAAGCCCGAGCTGCTGGCAATCGCGCTATTTCGAAGGCGACGCCTACCGCAATTTGTTCAAGGAATATTTTCGCGCCGGTGCCCGCTGGACCTCTGCGCCGCGGCCGCAGTTATTGGACGATCTTTACAACTTCGATTACACGATCCCGAAAAAGGGCGAGCCGTTACGCTATACGATCACGGAATGGGAACCGGTTTTCGACGCCGCCGATTTCGTGCGTTGCGGGCGGGATTTGTTTGTGACGCAGAGCAATGTGACCAATCTCGCCGGGATCGAATGGGTGAGGCGGCATCTGGGCGACCGGTTCCAGGTGCACGAAATCGTTTCGACCTGCCAGCAGCCGATGCATATCGACAGCTCGTTCATCCCGATGTGTCCCGGCAAGGTCTTGGTAAACCCTGAATATGTCGATATCGCGAAATTGCCGCCGATCTTGAAGAAATGGGACGTTCTGATCGCGCCGCGGCCCGATCCGGTGGAGGGGATCATGACCAAAATCTCCATGTGCAGTCCCTGGACCAGCATCAACACGCTGATGCTGGATGAAAAACGGGTGATCGTCGATAACTCCCAGGTCACACTGATCAAGGCGTTCAAGGACTGGGGCTTCGAACCGATCCCCTGCCCGTTCCTGAGCTATGGCCCGTTCGGCGGCGCATTCCACTGCGCGACCCTGGACATCCGCCGCCGCGGCGGATTGCAGTCGTATTTCTGAGCCGGTTGCGTTGCGGCGCCGGGGCGCTGCCCCAACGTTCCAACGCATCTGGACTCAGACAGGCGCGGCGCGTAACGCTGGGTTAACTGCCACACAGGGATGTTCCGGATGCTGTTCGATTTCACCGATACCTCGAATGAAAATGTCTATAAGTTATTGGTCGCGACGATCGGTCCGCGTCCGATTGCGTGGGTCACCACCAAGGACACTGACGGCACGGTCAACGCCGCGCCGTTTTCGTTCTTCAACGCCATGTCCGGCAATCCGCCAATTCTGGCCTTTGGCATTGGCGGGCGCGGCCCAGGGGATGTGAAGGACACGGGCGGCAACATTCGGCGCACCGGTCAGTTCGTCGTCAATCTGTGCAGTTACGACCTGCGCGAAGAGATGAACGTCACCGCCATCGACTTTCCGCGCGGCGTCGATGAGTTGCAAGAAGCCGGCCTGACCACCGCGCCATCGGTACACATTAACGTGCCGCGCATTGCCGAAGCGCCTGTTGCCTTCGAGTGCGAGCGTCTGGTGATCGTCGATGTCGGCATCGACCGCGCTGTCGTGCTTGGCAAGGTACTCGGCGTTTACGTGCGCGACGATTGCGTTTTGGATGCTGCCCGTTGTTATATCGACACGCCAAAACTCGACCTGATCGGCCGTCTGCATGGCGCCGGCTGGTATTCGCGCGTGACCGACCGGTTCGAACTGCCTCGCATTCCCGTCGATCAATGGCCCGCGCGCAAGGCTGCCAAAGCCGCCAAATAAGTTAACCCGAGCGGAGGAAACGTCATGGGTAAAATCATCGTTGCGGATAATCCGTTGAACGAAATGACCATCGCGCGCGATCTGTTGCCGCCGTCGCTGGAGGCCGTGATGGCGAAGCACGGCAGCCCCGAATTCAATGCCGCGCTGGAAGATGCCGAATGCCTCGTCGGGTTCGGCGACGGCACGATGGACGACGCGTTTTACGCGCGGGCGCCGAAGCTGAAGCTGGTGCAATTGTTGTCGGCCGGGTACGATCGGATCGACATCGAAGCGGCACGGCGCGCGTGTGTGCCAGTTTGCAACAACGGCGGCGCGAATTCGACCGCGGTGGCGGAGCACGCGATCCTGTTGATGCTGGCGGTCAGCCGCCGCCTGACCTGGCAGCACGCCAACGTTTCCGGCGGGCGCTGGCGCGGCAACAACTCCTCTGAAGTCAAGCTTTACGAAATGTCCGGCAAAACACTGGGCGTTGTCGGTCTGGGCACCATCGGGCGCAAGGTCGCGCGCCTCGCGCGGGCGTTCGGAATGAATGTGCAATATTACGACGTAACCCGGCTCAGCGAGGAACACGCCGAGCAGATCGGGGTTCGCTTCACGCTGCTGGAGGAATTGCTGAAATCCTCCGACATCGTATCGTTGCATGTTCCGCTGTTGGCCGCGACGAAACACATGATCGGCGCCGAACAACTGAAAATGATGAAACCCTCGGCGTTTCTGTTGAATACGTGCCGCGGCCCCGTGGTGGACGAACCGGCGCTGACAGAGGCGTTAAGCAACGGCACCATCGCCGGCGCAGGACTCGACGTGTTCGACCAGGAACCGCCGCAGCCCAACAACCCCATCCTGACACTGCCGAATGTCGTTCTTACCGCGCATTTCGCGGGCCCGACCTGGGATACCCAGTTCTCCCGCTTCCGCAACGCCTTCGACAACTGCCAGCGGGTGCTGCGCGGCGACAAGCCGCTGTGGATCATTCCCGAGCTTCAGGCCTGACTCCAACCGGCCGGCCGGGGGCGCGTCCTCCCGGCTGGGCCGGCGTCATGAAATGCGCGATCGCGAGTCCCGCGCCGATAAAGACCGCCCCG
>JAYWAX010000364.1:0-4810 GCA_043782125.1 Acetobacteraceae bacterium
CCGTCATGGCACGGCTCGACCGGGCCATCGGGCGCGGCATGCCGAGCGAACCAGAGCCGCTTCCCCTGGCCGATCGTGACTCATCCCCCCGTCATGGCACGGCTCGACCGGGCCATCGGGCACGGCACGCCGATTGAACCAGAGCCGCTTCCCCTGGCCGATCGTGACCCATCCCCCCGTCATGGCACGGCTCGACCGGGCCATCGGGCGCGGCACGCCGATTGAACCAGAGCCGCTTGCCGCAGCCAATCGCGACGGCTCTCCCAATGGTGTACCGCACCCGCCGCCCGCCCAGACACGTGCCCAGACACGTGCCCAGACACGTGCCCCGACACGGCGAGGACCAAGCGTCCGGTCACCCGTCCGAACGGCCGGTAAAAAGCCTGGAAAACGCCCATTATTTAATCTCGCGCCCGATAATTGCCCAAAAACATGCCGCCATCGCCGTTGGAAACCAATTTCCAATCTACAAACCGCCTGGCACGATGTTTGCTTATTCTGCTCCGACCAGCCGCCTCTCACGCGGGTGCTCCGCGTTTCCGGCAACGCCGCCGGGGACATGTGACAGCGATCCTCACGATGCCGTGAGCTCGTTCCATTTCGGTATTCGGTGCGCGCCAATGGCGGTCCGCAAATTCTGGTCCAGGGTTCGATCATGGCTTCATCCACGCCCACCGCGATCCGCGAGCGACTGATTGTCGTCGGCAACGGCATGGCCGGCATGCGGACGGTCGAGGAACTGCTGAAACTCGATCCCACGCGCTATGAAATTGCCGTCTTCGGCGCCGAACCGCACCCAAACTACGATCGCATCATGCTGTCGTCGGTCCTCGCGGGCGAGAAAAACGTCGACGGCATCGTCATCAATTCCCGCGCCTGGTACGCCGAAAACGGCATCGCGTTACATGCCGGCGACTCCGTCGTGGCGATCGATCCCGCCAAGCGGACTGTGACATCGGCGTCCGGCCTGACGCTGGGATACGATCGTTTGCTGCTGGCCACCGGTTCCCGGCCGATCGTGCCGCCAATCCCCGGCCTCAATCTGCCGGGCGTCTGCGCGTTTCGCGATATTGCCGACGTCGATACCATGATCGACGCCGCCGCGACCCATCGCCGCGCCGTCGTCATCGGCGGCGGGCTTCTGGGCCTGGAAGCCGCCTGGGGTCTGAAGCGGCGCGGCATGGACGTCGCGGTCGTCCACCTCATGCCCACGCTGATGGAACGTCAGTTGGATGAAGCCGCGGGACGCCTGTTACAGCGCGACCTCACCGAACGCGGGATCGCCTTTTTCACCAATGGCCAGACCGAGGAAGTGACCGGCACGGACCGCGTCACCGGGGTCAATCTCGCCGACGGCCGTTCCGCGCCCGCCGACCTCGTCGTCGTCGCCATCGGCATCCGGCCCGACATCGCGCTCGCGCGGGATTCTGGGCTGGAAGTCGGGCGCGGCATCGTGGTCGGCGACGATCTCCGCACCTCCGACCCCGATATTTTCGCGGTCGGCGAGTGCGCCGAACATCGTGGTCAGGTCGTCGGACTCGTCGCGCCGATCTGGGAAATGGCCAAGGTCTGCGCGCATTATCTCGCAGGTGGCGAAACCCAGGTTTACGCCGCGCAGACCACCGCGACACGCCTGAAAATCACCGGCATCGACGTGTATTCCGCCGGTCAGCTCGCGGCTGGCGAAGACGAGGACGAAGTCGTCTTGCGCGACGCGCGGCGCGGCGTCTACCGCAAGCTGGTGATGCGCGACAATAAGCTTGTCGGCACCGTGCTCTATGGCGATGTCACCGATGGCGCCTGGTATTTCGATCTGATCCGGCGCCGCACCGACGTGTCCGCCTATGCCGGCCGTATGATTCTCGGCCAGGCGGCAGCGCAGAGCGGCGGCGAGCCGGTGGCGGCCGACCTGGCGTCGATGCCGGACGACATGCAGATCTGCGGCTGCAATGGCGTGTGTAAGGGCGACATCGTTACCGCCATCCGCACCAAAGGCCTGGAAACCTATGAGGCGGTCAAGGCGCAGACCAAGGCCTCGGCGTCCTGCGGTTCCTGCGCCCAGCAGGTGCGCCAGTTGCTGGCGGAAACACTCGGTGTCGAAATCAGCGGACCCGCGATTCCCACGGTGTGCGGCTGCACGGATCGCACCCACGAATCGGTGCGCGCCGCGATCCTGGCGCAAAAACTGAAAACACAGGACGCCGTGCGCGAAGCCATGGGATGGCGGACGCAAGACGGATGCGCGTCCTGCCGGCCCGCCCTGAATTATTATCTCCTGTGCGCCTGGCCCGGAGAATACCAGGACGACAGCCGCTCCCGCTTCGTCAATGAGCGTGTTCACGCGAATATTCAGAAAGACGGCACGTATTCGGTCATTCCGCGGATGTGGGGTGGCACGGCCACGCCCGTCGAACTGGCGGCCATCGCCGAAGTCGCCCGCAAATACGTTATCAAAGAAGTCAAAATAACCGGCGGCCAGCGCCTCGGCCTGTACGGTATCAAAAAGCAAGACTTGCCGGCCGTCTGGGCTGAACTCGGCTTGGCGGGCCTGGTCTCGGGTCACGCCTATGCCAAGGGATTGCGCACCGTCAAAACCTGCGTCGGCCTGGAATGGTGCCGGTTTGGGACCCAGGACTCCACCACACTCGGCAAAAAACTGGAACGCCTGACCTGGGGCAACTGGTCGCCGCATAAATTCAAAATGGCGGTCTCTGGCTGCCCGCGAAATTGCGCGGAAGCATCGATCAAGGATTTTGGCGTCGTCTGCGTCGAGTCCGGCTTCGAATTGCTGATCGGCGGCAATGGCGGCATCGAACTGCGCGGCACCGACAAACTCTGCCATGTCGCGACCGAAGACGAGGTGTTGGAATATTGCGGCGCCTTCATGCAGCTTTATCGCGAAGAAGCGCGCTACCTCGATCGCACGGCGCCCTATGTGGCCCGGGTGGGTATTGCGTATCTGCGCCAGCGCATCGTCGCCGACGCGGACGGACGACGGGTTTTATACGAACGGTTCCTGCACGCACAATCCTTCCTGCAGGACGATCCATGGGCAGAGCGCGCCAAAGGCTTCGACGCGAATGAATTCACGCCGCTGGCCGCTGTGTCCTGACATGACGAGCATCGCCGCCATCGCGTGGGTCCGGGTTTGCCGTTTCGACGATATTCCGCCGCTTGGCGCGCGAATCGTTCCGGCGCCGGCGGGCGATATCGCGATCTTCCGCAGCGGAGACGATCGCGTCTTCGCGCTGCGAAATCGCTGCCCGCACAAACAAGGCCCATTGTCAGAGGGGATCGTCCACGGCTGCCAGGTCACCTGCCCGCTTCATAACTGGGTCATCGATCTGGAATCGGGCCAGGCGCTTGGCGCCGATAACGGGTCCGTTCCCGTCATTCCGCTGAAAATCGAGGATGGCTTCATCCTCATTCGCCCGATCGGCGAAACATCGCCGCCCGTCTGACTTATCGGGATATCAAGGAAAACACACATGGCCTATCTTGTACCTTCGGAATTCGTCACCAAGATGGTCGACGCCGGGGAATCCAAAATCTTCATGTCCACCCGGGACACCGTGATCCGCGCTTATATGGCGGGCGCGATCCTCGCTTTGGCCGCGGCGTTCGCGGTCATGGTCACCGTCCAAACCGGCTACCCCATCATCGGCGCGATCCTGTTCCCGGTTGGCTTTTGCATGTTGTACCTTCTGGGTTTCGATTTGTTGACCGGCGTGTTCGTGCTGACGCCGCTCGCCTTGATCGACAAGCGGCCCGGAGTCACGATCGGTGGCGTTCTCCGGAACTGGGGCCTGGTGTTCGTCGGCAATTTCGCCGGGGCTTTCACCGTGGCGTTGCTGATGGCCATCGTTTACACCTTCGGATTCGCGACCACCCCCGATAAGGTCGGCACCGTGATCGCCGGGATCGGCGAAGGCCGCACCCTTGGTTATGCGAAATACGGCGCGGCGGGCATGTTGACCCTGTTCATCCGAGGCGTGCTGTGCAACTGGATGGTTTCGACAGGCGTGGTCGGCGCAATGATTTCCACGACCGTCAGCGGCAAAGTAATTGCAATGTGGATGCCGATCATGCTCTTTTTCGGCATGACATTCGAACATTCCATCGTGAACATGTTCCTGTTCCCCTCGGCGCTGCTCATGGGCGGAAAATTCTCGATCATGGACTATTTGATCTGGAACGAAATCCCGACCGTCATCGGCAACCTGGTCGGCGGCCTGGCCTTCACCGGGGCCACGCTCTACGCCACCCATGTCAAGACCGGGGCGAAGCGCGTCTCGATCTGATTTCCATCGAACCTCGCCACGCAACGGCGAGGTTCCTTTTCCTTGGTGCCGCGAATGTCGCGCGAACTGAAAGTCTCGATCGGGCAATATTCGACAAAGGGCCGCAAAGAAATCAACCAGGATTTTCACGGCGCCCTCACTCCTGGGCAGCCCGCGCTCAGCTTAAAGGGGATCGCCATCGCGCTGGCGGATGGAATCAGCAGCAGCAATGTCAGCCAGATCGCGAGCGAATCGGCGGTCAAAGGCTTTCTGATGGACTATTACTGCACACCCGATTCATGGTCCGTGAAAACCTCGGCACAGCGGGTCATCGCCGCGACCAATTCGTGGCTGCATGCGCAGACACGGCGCGGACATCACCCGTACGATAAAGACAAAGGCTACGTTTGCACCCTCAGCGTGATGGTCGCGAAATCGACGACCGCCTATTTGTTTCATATCGGCGATTCGCGGATTTATCGCGTGGCCGGCAATTCCCTCGAACAACTCACGAACGATCATCGGTATGC
>JAYWAX010000365.1:0-4797 GCA_043782125.1 Acetobacteraceae bacterium
TTCGCCGATGCGCGCTTTGGCGACATTCGCGCCGATCTGACACAGGGCAAAATCTACACTTTGTCGAGCGGCACGAAACAAATTCTCGGTGGGCTGAAAGAACCGGTCACGTTGCGGTTGTTCTATTCGCGGCGTCTGGGCGCGACCATTCCCGTCTACGGCACCTATGCCGATCACATCGGGGAAATGCTGCGCGAATATGCCGCCGTGTCGAACGGCAAGGTGCGTGTGGAATTCTACGACCCCGAACCCTTCAGCGATACCGAAGACCGCGCCGTCGCCTATGGCTTGCAGGGCGTGCCGGTCGATAACGGCGGCAACCAGGTGTATTTCGGACTCGCGGGCGGCAATCTGGAAGACGACGAACGCACTATCCCGTTCTTCCAGGCGGAGCGCGAGCGGTTCCTGGAATTCGACCTGACGAAGCTGATTTACGAATTGTCGAACCCGAAACGCACCGTTGTCGGGATGATGTCGTCGCTGCCGCTGGACGGCGATCCGCGGGCCATGATGATGTCGCAGGGCCGCGGGCCTGGCGGCCAGCCTTACGCCGCGTCGATCCTGTTGCGCCAAACCAACCAAATCAAAACCGTGCCCCTGGACGCACAGGTTATCGATCCGGATATCCAGGTGCTGCTGGTGGCCTCGGCGCGCGAACTTTCGGAACCCACGCTTTATGCCATCGACCAGTTCGTCATGCGCGGCGGCAAGCTGATGGCAATGGTCGATCCCTGGAATGAGGCGATGGCGGCGGTGCCCTCCCCCACCGGGATGCCGCCCACGGATACCTCGTCCGATCTGAAGAAATTATTCGATGCCTGGGGGATCGTGTTCGATCCGGCGCAGGTCGTTGGCGACCTGACCGGCGCCTGGCGGGTCCGCGCGGGCGGCGACGACCGGATGCAGGCCGTCAACTATGTTGCCTGGTTCAACATCCGCGACGGCATCAACCACGACGATCCCGCCACCGCCGATCTGACCCAGGTGACCGTGGCCTCGCCCGGATCGCTGTCCAAGGCGGCGGGCGCGACCATCGAATTCACGCCCCTGCTGACCAGCAGCGCGCGGTCGGGTTCGGTACCGCGAGACAAATTATCGATGCCGGAGCCCGCCAAAATCCTGGCGAATTTCAAGCCGGAGGGCGGACCGCGGGTGATCGCCGCGCGAGTCCGCGGGCAGTTGAAATCCGCCTTCTCCGGCCCGCCGGAGTTACCCGCCGACAAGAAACGTCCCGATAATTTTCCGGCCCATGTCGCGCAAACCAAGGAACCCGCGAACATGGTCGTGGTCGCCGACGCCGATATCCTGGCGGATCGTTACTGGGTGCGCGTCGCCGATTTCTTCGGCCAATCGACCGCCACGCCCTTCGCCGATAACGGCCCCTTCGTCGCCAATCTGATCGGCACGCTGGCCGGCGGAGACTCGCTGATCGGGCTGCGCTCGCGCGGCGATACCAACCGCCCGTTCGAGCGGGTCGCGGCGATCCAGAGCAACGCCGAAGCGAAATACCGCCAGACCGAGCAAGCGCTGAAAACCCATCTGGAAGACGTGGAAAAGCAACTTCGCGGCCTGCGCACCGGCGGCGGGGCCGAGGCCGGGACCAAGGCCGAAGCCGTCATCACGCCGGAACAACGCGCGGCCATCGACGCGGCCCGCAAGGACATCGTCGATACAAGGAAAAAGCTCCGCGACGTGCAACTGGAACTGAACCGGGAAATCTCGACGCTGGACGGCACGTTGCGCGTCGTCAACATCGCCGTGGTGCCCGCGGCCCTGACGGTGCTGGCGGTCGTCTTGGCGCTGGTGCAACGAACCCGCCGCGCCCGCGCGCGGGCGACGGCCTGAGCGGGAGCACGCGCATGAACCAGAACAAACTGCTTGGCCTGGCCGTCGCGGGCTGTGTCGCGTTGGGGGCCGGATGGTATTTCGGCGCCGCAACCAGACCGGATCGGGGTGTGGCGATGGATACCGGAAAATTGATGTTTCCGGACCTCGCGCCGAAATTGCAAGACGCGCGCCGCATCGAGATTACCAGCAAGGGCAAAGTCACGGTTATCGAACGTAAGGACGGTATCTGGGGGCTCGCGGACCGGGGCGGTTACCGGGTGCTGGATTCGAAACTGCGGGGCATGTTGACGACGCTGACGGAACTGCGATTGACCGAGCCGCGGACCACCGATCCCGCGCAATTCGCGCGTCTGGGGGTAGAAGACCCGACGGCCGAAAAGGAAGGCACCGCCAATCTGCTGCGCGTGCTGGACGCCGACGGAAAGCCGATCCTGTCGGTCATCGTCGGGCACCGGCGGATGCGGACCCAGGGCCATGTGCCAGAGCAGGTCTATGTGCGACTGCCCGGCGACAATCAAAGCTGGCTCGCCGAGGGCGGGTTGCAGGCGGACACCGATCCCCAGGTCTGGCTGGATCGCGATGTCCTCAATATCGCACCTGCAACGATCGTCAAAGTCGTCGCGGCGAATGGCGAAAGCCGGATCGAGTTTACGCGAGACGGCGAGAAATTGAAGGTGACGGTGCCCGCGGAATATCCGAAACTCGAGGATTATAAGATCGACGATGTCGCACGGGCTTTGGAATCGCTGACATTTCAGGACGTGAAGAGCGATAAGGAGCCGATTGGCGAAAAGGCCGGGGAGTCGATGTTCACGACCGCAGACGGGCTGGAGATTTCGGTGACGGTGAACCGGCTGGACAAGGATTCGTGGACGCGGTTTCGTGTCACCGCCACTGGGGTCACGCCCACTGGGGTCACGCCCACTGGGGTCACCGCTCCTGGGACGCGCCAGGCGGACGCGGAAAAGCTAAACGCCAAACTGGCGGGATGGGCATTTCAGACAGGACAGTGGAAGGAGAAAGCCTTTATTCCGACGCTGGACGATCTGAAGGCGCCGCCGCCTGAGCCGGTGCCCGCGCCGGCCGCTGGTGTGGCACCGGCCCCTGCCCCTGCCACTGTCTCGGCCCCCGCACCGGCCCCCGCACCGGCCAGCGCCCCGCCGGCGGCGGACCCGCCGAAATGAGCGATCGCGAGTATCCCACCCGGCCATTCGTCGGCATCGGCATCGTCGTCGTCAAGGGCGGCCACGTCCTGCTGTGCCGCAGAGGCAAGGCGCCGAATATCGGCAGTTGGACCCTGCCCGGTGGCGCACAAGACGTCGGCGAAACCTGCGAGGCCGCGGCGCGGCGGGAATTGCTGGAGGAAACCGGCCTCACCGTCGGCGATCTGCATTTCTGCGCGCATGTCGATACGATCCGGCGCGACGGCGACGGGCGGGTGCGGTTTCATTACACGATCCTGGATTTCGCCGCGCGATGGGCCGGCGGCGAGCCCACAGCCGCCACCGATGTATCCGAGGTGCAATGGGCACCCATGGACGATCTGGGCCCCTACGACCTGTGGAGCGAGGCGCACCGGATCATTGGCATCGCCCGCCGCCTGCTGGCCGCCTGACCGGCGCCCGGAAGCTCGCGCGCCGGGTTCGTGCCCATCGTTCGTGCCATGGTTGGCGCCCAGTGTTCGTGGCAGGAATGGGCTGGCGCAGGCAAGGAACGAGACAGGATGGACGCGAACCAACTCCCCTTCGACGCCGAAACAATGTTGCGCGGGCTGCGCGAATGGGTCGAATGCGAAAGCCCGACCTACGACGCCGCCGCGGTCAACCGGATGATGGACATCGCCAGCCGCGCGTTGGTTGTTGCGGGCGCGCGGATCGAACGGATCGCGGGCCGCATGGGGTTTGGCGATTGCGTGCGCGCAACGTTTCCGCACCCGGCGCCGCATATCCCCGGCATTCTGGCGATGGGCCATCTGGACACCGTCCATCCCATCGGAACTCTGGCCTCCCTGCCCTTCCGGCGCGCGGGCAATTGCGCCTGGGGGCCGGGCATCCTGGACATGAAGGGCGGCAATTTTCTGACATTGGAGGCGATGGCACAACTCGCCCGTGCCGGCATCGCGACGAAGCTGCCGGTCACGATGCTGTTCACCTGCGACGAGGAAGTTGGCAGCCCGTCCACCCGCGATCTGATCGAGGCCGAGGCCGCCCGCCATAAATACGTCTTGATTCCGGAACCCGCGCGCCCCGATGGCGGCGTCGTGACCGGACGTTACGCGATCGCGCGGTTCAACATGGAAGCAATGGGCGTCCCCAGCCACGCGGGCGCGCGCCTTGCCGAGGGCCGCTCCGCGATCCGCGAAATGGCGCGCAAAATTATCGAAATCGAAGACATGACAACCGGCGACTGCACCTTTTCCGTCGGGGTCATTCACGGCGGGCAATGGGTCAACTGCGTGACCACGGTTTGCACCGGCGAGGTCCTGAGCATGGCGAAACGGCAGGAGGACCTCGACCGCGGAGTCGCGGCGATGATGGCGCTGCGGGCGTCGTCGAACGAAATTCAGTTCCGGGTGACACGGGGCGTGACGCGCCCGGTGTGGGAGGCGACGCCGGCGGGAATGGCGTTGTACGAAATTGCACGCGGGATCGCGGCAGAGCTGGGGTATTATATCAACCCGCAAAGTTCCGGCGGCGGGTCGGACGGCAATTTCACCGGCGCGATGGGGATTCCAACTCTGGATGGGCTGGGTGTCGCGGGCGCCGGGGCGCACACGTTGGACGAGCATATTCTGGTGGACAGTCTCGCCTACCGGGGAAAGCTGATGGCGGGGATGCTGGCGGCGTTGGCTTAAGGCGACGCCCAACAATAACAGCGTCGCCTGCCGGACACACACCTGCTCTCGCCGTCATGGTCCGCGAAGGCGGACCATCCATGTCTTGCGGTGCC
>JAYWAX010000366.1:0-13164 GCA_043782125.1 Acetobacteraceae bacterium
GGCCTATGTCTGGCATGCTGAACGCGCCTCAACCGCGCCGATATCTGGGTGGCGCTTGGCCTCGGGCGAGCCGCGGAACAACCTGGGCACAGATAGGACAAGTGGATGGAAACCTCGACCGCTGTCCGGTATCGGAAAAGAGCCGCGGTGGCGAGCTGCTGCCCGCACACCCGAAGAATCCCGTTAAAGACCCCAGTCCTATTCTTGAAGTGCCGGGAGCGAAAATAAGCCGGACGTCCTCCGCGCGCGCCACTCGCCTCGTTACACGCGCGTCGTTGTTGTCCGCGGAGGGGAAACCCAATGAACGCAAGCACAGTTTCAATCATCTTTCGCGAACGTGCGTCGGCCTGGGCGGCCGCCGCGGCTGGAGCTTTCTTTCTGACCATATCGTGCCTGTCCTGGTTTACCTTGGAACGGATCAAATATGCTCTTCGTGCGACGGGCGCTCAGCCTTCGCTGGACGTTGTATTGCGCCTGGCACTGCCGCTCGACCTTGTATTGTTTTGTCTCGCCGCCGGTGCTGCGATGATGGCCATTTGGTTGGAATTGCGCCATCGGGCATTCACCCGGGCGATAAATGGCGCGGCTCCAAGAACACTCATGTTCACGGTTATCTGCGCATTGGTCTGGTTCGGTCACTCGATCATGGCGCCAGGTCCCATCGTCACCGGTGACTCGGGAACGCACATCGCCCGCGTAAATCACCTCGCGTTATCCCTTGGTGACGGCGGGTCGCTTTACTGGGATAATTATTTTTTCGGCGGTTCGACATTGCTTCAATTCACCGGTCCGCTGTTTCACTGGATGGCGGCCATCGTCCAACTCGCGACGTCCGATCCGATCTGGGCTGTGAAACTGACGGCGTTCATCGCCCGAATGGCGGCCGCGTTGTTCATGTATAAATTTTTTCGCCGCTTGCAGGTGACGCGCCCTGTCGCGATCGCCGCAACGCTGTTCTACGCGGGCTCGTATTTTTTTACCTATATGGAAGTCATTCGATCCTCCTACCCGCAACTCGTCAATTTCGCGGCCATGCCAGCGATTTTTTATTGCGTGGAGGGTGTTTTGATCGCGCCCGCCGCAATCGGCGGCGCGAGTGCCGGTCTTGCTTTGGCCGCGATGGTGTTCGTGGGAAGTCACCAGCCCACCGCCGCAATTTTCGCGTTGTTCGTGGCGGCCTATATTTTGGTCCGGCTTTGGTCGGAGGGATGGCCCGCCGCGCCGATGCGTGGCTTCGTGGTCGCGGGGGTCCTCGCCGGGTTGGGATCGGCTTTTTTCCTCGTTCCTTTCGCGCTGGAGCGGGCGGGAACGGCCGATAACTTCTCCGCCACTTCGTTAATCGCGCTGGCCCAGCCGTCCGCTCAGACGCTTGGTAATATGGTCGTTTGGGGCCGGACAGGGCTTGGCCCAGAGTATTCGACCTATTTCGGGTTGCCGATGTTGTTTTGCGCCGGCGCGGGGCTGTGGGCCGTTCTGAGCTCGAAAGCTGCACGCCGCCAGAAGGCCGCGAACCTTTATCTGTTGGTCCTCTCTCTTGCTGTTCTCACGCTATTTGTCCGTGGGGCTTATGTTCGCCATGCGACGTTTACGTTTTTCTTTCTCTGCGCCGCATCGGGACTGGGGTTACAGTTGCTGACGCATAAAATGCCCAGGGTTGTTTGGCTGCCGGCTGGATTCTTATTGCTTTTCGCGATCGATGCGAGCCCCGCCGCGATACAGCCCTGGACACGCGAGGACCTGAGATTCATCGAGAGCGCTGGAAAAGCCTTGGCCATCGCCGCCGCGGATCGCCGGATCGTTGAGATCGTAACAATCGACGGCCGGCTCACGGCATCGACCGACCCCAATCTGACTCCGTTGACCGCTGCGCGCGTCCAGATACTCACAGGACCGCACAAACAGGACGCGTCTCCCGCGCACAATGCTTTCGCCGCGATGTTGAAGCTCGCCGAAGCCGACTTGCGTGAACGCCACGGACTGTCGCCGGAGACCCGATCGATACTCGCCGCGGCGAATGTCGGGTGGATCGTTGGTACCGGAAGCGCCGCAATGGGATTGCCGGAGGAAATCGGCGAAACGGTGCCCGATCCCGTGTTTGGCCGCCATATTCGCCTGACAGACGCGACGCCAATTCTGGCCAGCGGCAGGCTGGAATTCATGGAGCGCCCGGCGGCTTTCGGTGGTCCACCATTCTGGAGTTTTTCTTTCGACGAGAAAGTGCCCGCGGCGATGGACGCGATGCGGGCGGTCGCCAAGGTGACCCGCGACATGGAAATCGATTCCGCGCAACGACAGGCCGGCCGGTTTCTGGTTCCGGAGTTGCCGTCCGGACCGGAGTGGCGGGCGGGAGATGGAACCATACCTCATCTTAAGCTTCTTGGTTACGAAATTGAACCGGGAACCATACGCATCGCCGTCGATTCCGATCGGCCCGGCTTCGCGCGCCTCGCACATTCCTTTACGCCGGCGCTTCATGTCGTACGGGACGGTCTTACACTGGCGGCCATCCCGGACGTCGAGCACCTTGTGGTCGTGCCCATTCGCGAGGGAGCGAACAATCTTGAATTGTCCTGGCGAGTATCGACGCCGCGGCAACTTTTTTTCTGGATCAGCGCGTTGGCGGCGATGACCGCCATGGCTATGGTCGTTATCGGTTGGTTGCCTGGACTGAACGTCGGACGTGGCAAAAGCCATGTCATCAGCGGAGTTGTTCGTTAGGGGACATTAACCCGGCGCATGTTCCGACACATGATCGGAACATGCTTCAATAAAGTGCGTTTATCATCGGTATATTTTCAGGGACCAACGCCAGGAAAAATGTGCATACCAGAGATATCTCCCAATCCTTCGCTCGGAATGGCTCGCGGATGCCATTTCCGATAGCCGGGTTGGGACGAACCATGAAGGTCAGACGGGAGACTCCCCGGCCGGAAAGCAATTTCTTTCGGTAATTCCATGAGATATATTGGCGTCAGAACCTTCATCGAACCCGGCCGCGCGCGCTCTTTCGAAACGGGCGGGTTCATGCGGCGCGATCTGGGACGATTTATGTCGACAGATGACCAAGCTGTATACTTCGTCTACCCCCCCTCGCTCCCCCGCCAGAACGAGTCCGCCATGGTACCCGCCAGCCCCAGCAGCCGCAATTGCACCCAGTCCAAAAACTCGTGCAGTCCGCGCGCCAGGATTTGTTCGATCGTCTGGTCCATCGCGGCGGCCCGCAGGTCCTCCAGTTGTTCCAGCACGGTATTGGCACCGCGCAGGCCATAGCCAGAGCTGAGCTGCATCAGATAGGTCTCTATCTGATGCACGCTTTGTACAATCGAGCGAGGAAACGAGTGGTTCAACAGCAGGAAGCCTGCGACGGACGCCGGCGTCATCCCGCTCGGGTAAATCCGGCGAAAGGCGTGATATCCCGCCGCAGCGCGCAGCACCGCGTGCCATTGGTTGACGTCCTGCGCGCCCCCAACATCCGCCACGGTCGGCAACAACGTGTGATATTTGATATCGACGAGGCGCGATGTCTGGTCGCCGCGTTCCAGGTATTTGCCGATAGAATAAAAAGCCCAGCCCTGATCGCGGAAGAACGTTCCTTCGGTGATGCCGGTATGGGCCTGACAGCCTTCTTTCAAAAAGGAGCAGATACGGGAAACGTCGGACGGGCGGGGTTCGTCCGCCATCAGCTCCCGCGCGCGGTTGTAAAACATATTGATCTGCGACCACATTTCCGTGGAGATCATCGGGCGCAGCGTGCGCGCGTTTTCCCGCGCGGCGAACAAGGACCCGGCGATCGAGGTCGGATTTTCCCGATCCGTCAGATAGAAGTGCAGCACCGTTTCCGCCGTCGCGGTGTTGTGCGTCTTCAGGAACCGTTCCTCATCGGCATTGATCTGCACGACCGAGCGCCAGCCCGACTGGTCGGCGCCGTGCCGCACGAAGGTTTCCGTGACCTCCAGAATCCGGGCCAGGTTTTCGACCCGTTCCATATACCGCGCCAGCCAGAACAGACATTCGGCATAGCGCGACAGCAGCATCGGGCCGCCGCGATTCATCATGACATCGCTCATTCCAGCACCCATGTGTCTTTGGAGCCGCCGCCTTGCGACGAGTTAACGACCAGCGAGCCCTCTCGCAGCGCGACGCGGGTCAGGCCGCCGGGCAAAACCCAGGTGGATTTTCCGGTGACGGCGAAGGGCCGGAGATCGACATGGCGAGGTTCCAGCCGGCTGCCGATCAGCGTGGGCGAGACCGACAGGCCGATCGTTGGCTGGCTGATATAATTGGCCGGATCGGCCAGCAGTTTTTCCCGGAATTCCGCCAGTTCCGCCTGTTTCGCGCGCGGGCCGACGATCATACCGTAACCGCCGGACTCGCCGACCGGTTTGACCACCAGTTCGGCCAGGTGGTCCAGCGTGAAGGCCAGGCCTTCCTTTTCGCCGCAAATATATGTTTCCACGTTCGAAAGGATCGGTTCTTCCGACAGATAATACCGGATGATCCTTGGCATATAGGCATAGATGGCCTTGTCGTCGGCGACGCCGGTGCCAACCGCGTTGGCGATCGCCACCTTGCCACGCCGCCAAACGTCGATCAGGCCGCGCACGCCCAGAATACTGTCGGGATTGAAGACGGCGGGATCGAGAAACTCGTCGTTCAGACGGCGATAAATCGCGTGGACGGGTGCCAGGCCCGCCGTGGTGCGCATCCAGACGCGGCCGTCCTCGACGATCAGATCGCGGCCTTCGACCAGCGGCACGCCCATTTCGCGCGCGAGAAATATATGTTCGAAATAGGCTGAGTTATAAATGCCGGGCGACAGCAGCACGACACGCGGCTCGGCGTCGCCGGACGGCGCGATTTCGGTCAACGCTTCATGCAGTCGCATACCGTAATCGCCAACCGGGCGTACGGCAATGCCGTCGAACAGATCTGGGAACATCCGCGCCATCATGTGGCGATTTTCGACGACATAGGACACGCCGGACGGCGTGCGCGCATTGTCTTCCAGCACCAAAAATCCGCCCTTTTCGTCGCGGACGATATCGGTGCCGCAAACATGGACATAGGTACGGTGGGGCACGTCCAGGCCGATCATCTCCGGCCGGTAATTCGAATTCCCCAGCACGAGGCTTTCCGGCACAATTTTGTCCCGTAAAATCGCGCGCTCGTGGTAAATATCCCACAAGAACGCGTTCAACGCGGCGACACGCTGCTTCACCCCGCGTTCCATGATGTCCCATTCACCGGGGGACAGCACGCGGGGGATCAGATCGAAGGGCAGAATGCGGTCAATCGCGTCGCGGTCGGAATAAACGGTGAAGGTGATGCCGAGATTGTAAAGCTCGGCCTCCGCGATTTCCGCGCGCCGCTTCAAATCCTCCGGCGTTACATTCCTCAACCGGCGCAGGATTTCGGCGATCCGTGGATCGCGCGCGGCGCCGTCCATCATCTCGCAGTAAAACGCGCCTTTGTCGTAAGCCTCTAACAAACCATGCGGCGTCGTGGGGGGGATTGTCATCGGATCGGTTTCTCGGCGGTGAACAGGGTCAGTGTAGCATTGTCGCGCCGTTATGCCATGCAAGACACAGGCCATTTTCAGCGCACGCATTCCCGTCGCGGGCCATGCGATCGCCGCGAAAAAGGGCGCCGCGTTGCCGCGGCGCCCGATCTTTGTGCAGGTATGGCGATCCGAACGCAGGCTTCAGGCCAGGTTGGCTTTAAAGAAATCCAGCGTGCGCTGCTGCGCCAGATCGTAATCCGGCTTGCTGTAGCTGCCGCGCTCATCGCAGCCAAAGCCGTGCTGCGCGCCCATATAGACATGAACGTCGGCTTTCGGCTGCGCCCCACGCACCGCGTCCACGTCGTTCATCGGGATCGAGGCATCTTTTTCGCCGAAATGCATCTGCACGGCGCAGCCCGGAGTTTCGTTTTTGGTGCCCGGGATCCCGCCGCCATACCAGCAGGATGCCGCCGCGAAGCTCTTGCTGCGCGTCGCGCCCCACCAGGCCACGGTGCCGCCGAAACAGTAACCGACGATGCCGAGTTTCTTGCCGGACAGGTGCTTCGCGGCGGCTTCGACGTCCAGCATCAGCTTGCCATCGTCGAGCTTCATGCGCACGTCGCGGCCCTTGGCGATATCTTCCGCGGTGTAACCGACCTCGAAGTTCTTCTCGGCTCGGTCGTAAACGCACGGCGCGACCACGGCGTAACCCGCGGCGGCGAAGCGGTCGGCCATGTCGCGAATGTGATGATTGACGCCGAAAATCTCTTGGATCACGACGACACCGGCCTTGGCGTCCGGCGGACCCGCGACATAAGCGTCGAAGCTGAATCCATCGCTCGATGTAAGCTGTATGGTCTGGCCCATGGTATTTTCTCCCTTTCGATAAACCGATCTGCTCGATCGCAGGCCGCCAGGATCACGGTCTGGGGGATGCCGTCAACCTCCCCCGCCCGCCGGTTTCATGCCGTCTCGCGGAACCGGTATCTTTGCCCCTCGACACCAACTGGGCGGGCCGGAGGCATTGCCGCCGCGTCAGCTCAGCGCGAGTTCGCGGTATCCCTCGGCCGCGACCTGGTCGCAGCGTTCCCGGTAAGCGGGCGCGCTGCCGCTGTAACGGGCGATGATGCGAGTTTGCCTGCCGTCGAGGTTGGAATTCACACCGGTCATCCAGGAATCGATTTCGTTGGACAAGAGCCCGGCACCCAGGGATTTGACATGATCGGTCCAGGCGGCGACGCCTTCGGCCGTCGCCTGGACCCGCGTCACCCCCTGTTCCGTGGCATGGCGGATCACGCCGGTCACCCATTCCACATTGTATTCGATGCTGCGGGGAATATTCCCCAGCGCCGTATGTGGCCCCATCAGCATCATCATGTTCGGAAAATCCTCGACCATGACGCCGAGATAGGTCTTCGGTCCGCCCTTCCATTTTTCTTTCAGAGGCAGGCCCCCGGCGCCGCGCAAATCGATCCGGTCGAAACTGCCGACGATCGCATCGAAGCCGGTCGCATAAATGATAATGTCGAATTCGTATTCGGTATCGGCGGTCTTCACACCCTTGGCCGTGATACGCTCGATCGGTGTTTCCAGAATATCGACCAGCTTCACGTTGGGCTGATTGTAGACCTCGTAATACCGCGTTTCCATCGGCACGCGGCGCGTCCCAAAGCCGTGATTTTTCGGGATCAGCTTTTCGGCGACGGCCTGGTCCGTGACACGCTGGCGGATTTTCCCGGCGACGAACGCGCCGATCGCGGCGTTGGCCTCGCGGTTGACCAGGATGTCCTTGAAGTTCCCCTGCCAGATGCCGAAACCTGGCGAGGCGTAAAGATGTTCGAAGAAGGCCTCGCGGTCTTCGGCCGAGACCTCGAACGTGCCGCGGGGGTCCGGTGTGTGCAGGAAGCACGCGAATGTTTCCTGGCAGCGTTTGAATATTTCGGGGTAACCGGCACGGATGTCCCGCATTTCCTCCGGCGTTATTTTCCGGTTGTGCAACGGCGTGCACCAGTTCGGGGTGCGCTGGAAGACCGTCAAATGTCCGGCGGTCTTGGCGACTTCCTGGATCGTCTGGACGCCCGTGGCGCCGGTGCCGATCACCGCGACGCGCTTGCCCTCGAAACTCACGGGTTCGTGCGGCCAGCGCGCGGTGTGGTAGGATTCACCCTTGAAACTATCGATGCCTTCGATGCGCGGCATCACGGGCGCCGACAGCGGCCCTATGGCGGTGATGAGGAAGCGCGCGCGGACTGTCTCGCCGCTCTCCAGCGTGACATCCCAGGCCTGAGCGTCGTCCTGGTAATGCGCGGCGCTGACCCGGCTTCGGAACTGGATGTCGCGGCGGAGATCGAATTTATCCGCGACGTGATTCAGATACCGCAATGTTTCCGGTTGCGGCGCGAAATGTTCCTGCCAGTCCCATTCCTCCAGCAACTCCTTCGAGAACGAATAGCCATAGGAATAGCTTTCGGAATCGAAGCGCGCGCCCGGATACCGGTTCCAGTACCAGGTACCGCCGACGCCGGTGCCCGCTTCCAATACCAATACGCGCAAGCCCAGTTTGCGCAGACAATACAGTTGATACATGCCGGAAATCCCGGCGCCGACGACGATCGCGTCGTACGTCCGGACCGGTGCCGTGGTGGACTGGGTAACCTGTGGGCCGGTCATCGCGTGTTACTCCTGCGTCGGGTCGTTCGATGCGCAGGATAACTCGGGGATGCCGGACCCGGCAACGCGGGCCGAAGTTAATTGCAATATCGTGCCGATATCCGGTAGCCGGAATTGCCTTCACCGTAAGGCTGCGCACGATCGTCGCGATATCGCGGGCCCAGAAGAAATCCTGCGCGCGGCCGGCCACCGCGGTTCCTTGCCTCCGGCTGGTTGCCGCGCGGAAAAGCCGTTATCTCTGGGATCCGAACACACAACGCCGCGAAAAGGGAAACCAGCATGACCACTGCAGGACGGGTCGTATTCGGACGCATGGACGAAGTCATCTACGGCCAACCCGCCGCCGCCGCGGTGGCCGCCCAGGCGACGCGTTTGGGCGCGAGGCGGGTGTTTTTGATGGTTAGTGGTACGCTGAACCGCGAAACGGACGAGATATCGAAAATCCGCGCCAGCCTGGGAAATCGTTGCGCTGGCGTCTTCGATAAAATGCCCGCGCACACCCCGCGTTCAGCCGTGATCGCGGCGGCGGCGATGGCGCGGGAGGCGAAGGCCGACCTGATCGTGACAGTTGGCGGCGGTTCCGTCACCGATGGCGCCAAGGCGGTGCAGTTATGCCTCGCAAACGATATTTCCACGGTCGAGGGCCTGGATGCCTGCCGGGGCGACCGGCCCTTCAACGCGCCCACGGTGCGCCAGATCGCTGTGCCGACGACTCTCTCGGCCGGGGAATTCAGCGCGCTGGCGGGGGTCACCGACGAGGCCACGAAAATCAAGGAATTGTTCAAACATCCGCTGACGATTCCCGCCGCCGTCATCCTCGATCCCGCGTTGACCGTTCACACGCCGGAATGGCTGTTTCTGTCCACCGGCATTCGCGCCGTCGATCATTGCGTGGAAGGGATGTGTTCGTTGGAAAGCAACCCTTTTGGGGATGCTCAGGCGTATCGTGGATTGAATTTTCTGACGAAGGGACTGGCGCGGGTGAAGGAAAATCCGGGCGATCTACAGGCAAGACAGGATTGCCAGATCGGCGCCTGGCTATCGATGGGGCCGCTCGCCGCGGGCGTGCCGATGGGTGCCAGCCATGGGATCGGCTATGTGCTCGGCGCCGTTTTCGATATTCCGCACGGCCACACGTCCTGCATTATGCTGCCCGCGGCGATGCGTTGGAATAAGCCCGCCAATGCCGATCGTCAGGCAATGGTCGCCGCCGCGATGGAACATCCAGGCGAGGACGCGGGCGATTTGCTCGACCGCTTTATTGGCGGTCTGGGCATGCCACGCAGTCTTCATGCCGTGAATGTGGGCCGCGAACATTTCGACCGGATCGCGAACCAGGCGATGGGCACGCCCTGGGTGCCGCGCAATCCGCGCCCCATCCCCTCCCCCGCCGAAGTGCGGGAGATTCTGGAACTGGCGGCGTGACAGATAAACCTTCACGAATCGTTAACAATTTGGCTGTGGCGAAAAGAATCGGCGAATCGCGATTCCGTGCTTGCACCGGGGGCCGAATCGCGCGCAGTCTTCCGGTGTCGAAGCAATAACTGGAAGGAGGTGATCTTGTGTCTCATTGTTTGGTGGCAACCCTTGCCATGACCTGGATCGCCGGCGCGAACGCGGCGGCGTAATACACTCCAGTCCGGCAACGGACAGCCACAACAATGCGAAGGCTCCCTGGGCAACCACGGAGCCTTCCTTGTTTCAGAAAAGATCGTTCATGCGTTGTTCCTGGGCTTTGAACGCCGGCGCCGCCATGGAAGCCTATCACGACACCGAATGGGCCGTGCCGCATCGCGACGATCGCGCGTTGTTCGAATTGATCTCATTGGAGGGCGCGCAGGCCGGCCTGTCCTGGCGCACCGTGCTGGCGCGGCGGGAAGCCTATCGCACCGCCTACCATGGTTTCGATATCGCGCGAGTCGCCACAATGACCGATGCGGAGCTGACCGCGGTGCTGACCGGCTCGGGCGTCGTCCGCCATCGCCTGAAAATATGGTCGGTACGCGCAAACGCCGTCGCCGCGCTGGACGCAATCGCGAAACACGGAAGCCTGGCAGACTGGCTGTGGGCTTTCGTCGACGGCAAACCGATCGTGAACCACTGGACCGAATCCGGACAGGTCCCCGCAGTCACGGATATCTCGGAGCGCATGAGCAAGGCACTGCGAAAGCAAGGCTTCCGCTTCGTGGGCGCCACGATATGCTATGCTTTCATGCAGGCGAGCGGCATGGTCGACGATCACCTGACGACATGCGCGGTAAAAGGAACTCACAGATGAAAAACACGGATGAAATCTGGCGTCTTGTCGATGCGAAGCAGGACGATTTCATCGCCCTGTCGGATCGCGTCTGGGAAATCCCCGAGCTGTGCTATGGCGAATTCAAATCCTGCGCCGAACATACGGCGATGCTGCGAAACCAGGGATTTCGCGTGACAGAAAATGTCGCGGGTATCCCGACGGCGGTGATGGGCGAGGCGGGCGAGGATGGGCCGGTGATCGCCATCCTCGGCGAGTACGACGCGCTGCCAGGCCTGTCGCAGGAAGCCGGGGTCGCAGAACCCCGGCCGTTGCCCGGTGCCGGATACGGCCACGGCTGCGGCCATAATCTACTGGGCTCGGCATCGTTGCTGGCGGCGACTGCGTTGAAGGATTACCTCGCCGCGAACGGCATGAAAGGCAGGGTCCGGTATTACGGCTGTCCGGCGGAGGAAGGCGGCGCGGCAAAGGGGTTCATGGTCCGGGCCGGCGCATTTTCGGACGTGGATATCGCGGTGTCCTGGCACCCCAGCGCCTTCGCGGGATTGAACGATCCGATTTCGCTGGCGAACACGCGGATCGATTTTTCCTTTACCGGACGGGCGTCGCACGCCGCATCCGCGCCGCATCTGGGCCGCAGCGCGCTGGACGCGGTGGAGCTGATGAATGTCGGCGTCAATTACATGCGCGAACACATGCCGTCCGATGCGCGCGTGCATTACGCGATGTTGGACTCGGGCGGGATCGCGCCGAACGTGGTGCAGGCTTTCGCGAAAGTACGATATCTGATCCGCGCGCGAAACCTTCCGGAACTGACTCAATTAATCGGCCGGGTCCGGAAAATCGCCGAGGGCGCGGCGTTGATGACGGAAACCGCCGTGAAATCCGTCGTCATCAGCGCTGTCTCGAACCTGTTGGGCAACACACCAATGGAGCGCGCGTTGCAGGACAACCTCGACCGTCTTGGCCCGCCCCCCTTCGACGATGCCGACCGCGCGAAAGCGGCGGAATTTCAGGCGACCTTGTCGCTGGAGGATATCGAAGCCGCCTATCGCCGGGTCGGCATGCCATACCGCGCCGGACAGACCTTGTGCGACGAGATCGTGCCGTTGGATACGAAACGGGAACCGATGGTGGGCTCCACCGATATCGGCGATGTCAGTTGGGTGGTGCCGACGGTGCAGGCGCGCGGCGCGACCTATGCCATCGGCACGCCCGGTCATTCCTGGCAGTTAACGGGACAGGGGAAATTGCCGGCGGCGCATAAGGGCATGGTGCATGTCGCCAAAGTCATGGCGGGCACCGCGCTGGACGCGATGCGCGACGGCGATCTGCGGGACCGGGCGAAGGCGGATCTTCAGGCACGGACAGCACGGACGCCGTATGTGTGTCCGATTCCCGACGATGTCGAGCCGCCGTTAAAAATGTCCGCATAGCGCGCGCTGCCATTTTCAACCGGAGACGATGCGGCACATCGTCTCCGGCCTCGATCCTGCGCGTTTCAACGCGCCTGGCAAAAATTCGCCGCCAGCGGTCCCGCTCAGGCAATCCCTTTGGCGGGTCGCAGGTCCGCCATCACGTGGCGGGTGAACAAATCGATCGAATTCAGACTGGCGTCGCGTGCCATGCCGCCAAAGGCGAAACGGCAGAGCACGTAATTCAACCCGCCGGCGTCGATTTCCGTTTGCAGAAAATGCCTGACTTTCTCCGGCGTGCCCGCGACGGCGCGGCCCTGCGCCTCCGCCTCCTCGTAGGTTTCCGGAAAGACGGCGTGTGCCGAGGGCATCTGATTGTGCTGAACCCACAACTTAACGAAACTCTCGCGCCATTTGCCATAACCGGTGCGCGCGGTGTCCAGCGCTTCTTTATCGGTTGCCCCGACGACGACGTGACGCCCGACGCCCATCATCGGCATGGCGCCCGCGTCATTGCCCGCAGCGGCCCATTCTTCCCGGTACCGGTCCGTGATGACTCGCATCCCCGCGCCGCCGAGATTGCCGACAATGTTGACCTTATGCCGAACACACCACGGCACATGCTCCGCGCGTCCCAGCCCGTACCACAAAGGAGGAAAAGGTCGCTGATACGGCGTCATTTCCATCGGCACGTCGCGGTAATTGTAATACTTGCCCGCGAAGGTCAGAGTTTCCGAGGTCATGCCGCGCAGCAGCACTTCCAACGCTTCCGCGTACATCGCCGGGGTCTGCTCCGGATCGAGACCGTAATAGCGCAACTCGATCGGCGATATGCCGCGCCCGACACCCAGCATCAGGCGGCCGTGGCTCATTTGATCCAGCATGCAGATTTCTTCCAGCAGCTTGATCGGATGATAGAGCGGCAACAGATAAACCAATGCCCCGAACCGCAACTGCTTCGTCCGTTGCGCGATCGCCGCGAGCCACACACCTGGCGACGGCGCCACGCCCAACGGTGTCGCGTGGTGCTCGGCGACGTGATAGCCGTAAAAACCGGCGCGATCGTAAGCCTCGATCAACGACATGCGTTCGTCGTAAAAACGATCCAAGGGCACGTCACCGCGGTCCATGTGGTCGAAAACACCGATTTTCATGGGATTCATGCCTCCAAGGGAATCGGCGAAAGCTTCTGCCGACGTGACAAACGATAAAGCCGGCAACCAGGAACAGACACGCCGCCAACGAAGACGCCATCGAGACGAACACCATCGACGCTGGCCGCCGCTCCCACCGCGTCCTGGAGGGATTTCACCAACGGCGTC
>JAYWAX010000367.1:0-4790 GCA_043782125.1 Acetobacteraceae bacterium
GGATTTCGGCAATTCAGCCCAGACGACATACGACGCGGGGTGTTTATAACGGGCGAGCTTGCCCTCGATATGCGCCGCCATCGCCGCTCCGTCGAAGACCGCGCCAGGGGCGAGGACCACCACGGCGACACCGGTTTCGCCCCATTTTTCATGCGGCAGGCCGACCACGCAAACCTCGGCGATCGCGGGATGCATCAGCAGCAGTTCCTCGACTTCGCGCGGATAGACGTTGGAGCCGCCGGAGATATACATGTCCGACGCGCGGCCCGTGATATACAGAAAGCCGCGCGCGTCCCGATGGCCGAGATCGCCGGTGTGGAACCAGCCATGCACCGTCGCTTTGCCGGTGGCGTCCGCATTGTCGTGATATCCGGCGAAAACGCCCGGTCCCCGGACACAGATTTCGCCGGACGCACCCGGCGGCAGATGCGCGCCCGCTTCGTCGAGAATCGCGACGTCCATGCCCGTCCGCGGAAACCCGCAACTGCCCACCGGCATCTCGTCGTCGTTCAGGCTGTGGCACGACGCCGGTAAAACCGTGATGTTGCCGGTGACCTCGCCCATGCCGAAATACTGGACCAGAACCGGGCCGAGTTTTTCCAGCGCGTGCTTCTGGTCCGCGCGATACATCGGGGCGCCGGCATAAATGACATGGCGCAGGCTGGACCGATCGAATCGATCGACCGATTCGTGCCGGGTCAGCATCGTCAGAATGGTAGGCACGGTGAACATGTTGCTGACACGATGCTTTTCCACCAGCCGCCACGCCTCCGCGATGTCCAGCCGTTCACTGGGCATTAGCACCGTGACGGCACCGCGCGCGATCTGCGGCAATGCGTGAATGCCCGCGCCATGCGACAACGGCGCCACGACCAAAGACGCATCGTGCTCCGTCGTTCCGGGCATCAGATCGCACAACTGGTTGCAGACGATATATTCCACCTGCCCATGCGTCAGAATACCCGCTTTTGGACGCCCGGTGGAGCCCGACGTGTAAAAGAACCACGCCGGATGGTCGCGATCGACGTCGGCGAGTTCCTCGACCCGATCCGCACTCGTGGCCAAAGTTTCCCAATCGCCAGGAATCGAAATCTCCAGCCGGCAGGCCCGGTTTTCCGCCTTCGCCGCCGCCGCGTGCTCGGGAAACGCGTCGTCGAAAATATGCACCGAAGCGCCGGAGGAGGTCGCGAGATATGCCACCTCCGGCGGCGTCAGGCGGAAATTGGTCGGCACCCAGGTCGCGCCCAGTATCCACGTCGCAAACATGCATTCCAGCACCGCGTTGGAATTGCGCGCGTGCAGCAAAACTCGATCGCCATACTTCACCCCGCCTTTCCGCAGCCCCCAAGCCGCCGACTGGGCTCGGGCATTCAGCTCCGCCCATGACCAAACGCGGTCGCGCCATACCAGAGCCGAACGGTCCGGAAACCGCCGCGCCGACTGGGCCAGCAGGTGCGCCAGGTTGGACGTTGGGATCAGCGGAGTGGCTCCAAAATCGAGACATAGTTGGCGACCGCGGCGCCACCCATGTTGAACACGCCGCCAAGATCGGCTTTTGGAAGCTGCATGCCCTCGGGCGCCTGACCCAGCAACTGCATCGCCGTAATCGCGTGCATGGACACGCCGGTCGCGCCGATCGGGTGGCCCTTGGCTTTCAGACCGCCAGAGGCATTGACCGGCAGCCGTCCGTCCTTCTGGGTCCAGCCTTCCAGCACCGCGCGCGCGCCCTGTCCGGGGGCGGTGAGGCCCATGGCTTCATATTCGATCAACTCGGCGATCGTGAAGCAGTCATGCGATTCGACAAATGACAAATCTTCCAATTTGATATCGGCAGCTTGCAGCGCCTGACGCCAGGCGACTGCGGCGCCCTCGAACAGCGTGATGTCGCGCTTGCTGATCGGCAGGAAATCGTTGACCTGGACGGCGGCTTTGAAGCGAACGGCCTTGCCCATGGCGCGCGCGGTTTCCTCGTCGGCCAGGATCAGCGCGGCAGCGCCGTCGGAAACCAGCGAGCAATCGGTGCGCTTCAAGGGCGGGGCCACGTAGGGGTTTTTGTCGGACACGTTACGGCAAAAATCGAAGCCGAGATCTTTGCGCATCTGAGCCCAGGGATTGTCGACGCCGTTTTTGTGGTTTTTGGCGGCGATGGCGGCGAGGGCGTCGGATTGATCGCCGTGGCGCTGAAAATACTTCTCCGCGATTTTGCCGAACACGCCGGCGAAGCCCGCCGGAATATCGGATTCTTCCTTTTGGTAGCTGGCTTTCAGCAGAATATCGCCGACTTCCTTGCCCGGCGTCGCCGTCATTTTCTCCACGCCGATGACCAGCGCGAACCGGCCGCGGCCACTGCGCAGAAAATCGCGCGCGCCATGAATGGCGGCAGAGCCGGAGGCGCAGGCGTTCTCATACCGCGTGATCGGGCGGTGGCGCAGTTCCGGCAGGTGCTGCAAGACCAGGGAGGCCGGGAAATCCTGCGGCGAAAAACCATTGTTGAACAGGCTGAGGAAGGTGCCCTCGATTTCGTGCGGGGAAATGCCGGCGTCCGCGATGGCGGCGCCCGCGACGCGGCCGATCAGGGATTCGATGTCCGGGTCTTCCAGCTTGCCGAAAGTGGTGTGCGCCCATCCAACGATGCAGGCTTCGGTCATGTTGTATCTCCTGGGTAGCGGGAACGGAGGGAGCTTAACGGGTTCACGGCGAAGACGCGATATCGCTGTTCAGATCGCCCCAGGAGGTCGTGCGTGCCACCCGCAGGGCGATCACCGGCAACGCCGCGATGTCCATCGTCAGGTATTGCGGATACCGCGCCCGCAGCCGCGCCTGCGCGCGATCGTGTTCGGCCCCATCGGCGAGAATCTCCGCGCGCCCGCGCAGCATAACCCAGGCGAGGCGGCGCCAGTCCTCGTCCCAGCGATCGACGGTGACGGCGACTTCCGGATTTTCCAGAATGTTACGGAGACGTTTCAGTTGGATATCGGTGCGCTTCGGCTTCTCGTCGATGGTGATGTAAAGCGAGTCGTTCACGACAGCATAACAGACCGGCACCAGATGCGGCACGCCCGCCGCGTCGGCGGTGGCGAGGCGGGCGACGCGGGATGTTTCGCAAAAATCGCGCGCGGCGGCAGAAATCTTGGTCATTGGTCGAACTCGGTGGGCAGGCCGGGGTCGCGCCAATGGGCGAACATGCGGGCGATATGATGCGGTGCGGTGCGGCCCAAAGACAGGTTTTCGGGGATGTCGTTTTCGAAAAACCAGCCGTGGCCGCTGGTTTCCAGGCTGGTCGCGGGTTCGCCGCCCTCCAGCGCGCAAACGAAAAACAGCCGGGTCACGGAATACGGCGCCGGCGGATGGCGCTGGCGGGCGCGGTCCCAGACGGCGGCAAGTTTGGCGGCGCGGACGCGGTAACCTGACTCCTCGAACACCTCGCGGACGACCGATTCGGCGGGGGTTTGGTTGACCTCGGCCCAACCGCCGGGAAGGGTCCAGCGGTGCTCGTCGATCGTTTCGCGGACCATAAGGATGCGGCCTTCCGCGTCGAAAACGGCACCGCGGACACCGACTTTCGGCGTGGCGTAACCGGTTTCGGCGGCGAAGAGTGCTTCCAGCCGGGCCGGGTCGGCGCCGGTGTGCCCGGCCACGATACGGGCACCGAGGCGTTGCAGCGCTTCGTAGCGCTGGGTGTCGTAGGGGTCCTTGGTGAACGCAAGGCCGGTCTGCGCGATCGCCAGCAATTCGCGCGTCCAAAGCAGCCAATCGGGCTCGGGCGCGGTGGTCAGGCTGCCGGCTCCGTCACCAGAGCGCGTTCCCGCATGGGGCCGCCCGGCGCTGCGATATCGCCGTCCGTCAGCGTGCGCCAGGCGCCAGAGATCAGCACCTCCGACGGCCGGAACCGCGCTTTATAAGCCATTTTCTGGCTCTCCGGCACCCAATAGCCGAGATAAACGTAAGGCAGGCCCAAAACCCGGGCGCGGTCGATCAGCCACAGGATCGCGTGGGTGCCAAGAGAACGCTTCTCCAGGCCCGGCGCGTAATAGCTGTAGACCGCCGATAAACCGTCGCCCAAACGATCGGTCAGGCAGGTGCTGATCAAGCGTGTGTCGGGATCGCGGAATTCCACCAGAAACGTCTCGACCGGGGTGTCCTCCACCATGGCGCGGTAATCGTAGAAACTCATGGCGGCCATGTCGCCGCCGCCGTGGCGCGCCTGCTGATAGCGCTGGAACAACTGGAATTGTTCCGCCGTCGCGCGCGGCGCGGCCACGAACCCCTCCAGATTGGCGTTCGCCCTGGCGATGCGGCGCTGCGTACCACTGGGCTGGAAGGTAGCGACGGGAATGCGGATGGGAATGCAGGACTGGCAGGACGGGCAAACCGGTGCATAGGCGATATTGTGGCTGCGCCGGAACCCCGCCCGAGACAACCGGTCATGCAACGCCTCCGTCCCTGGGCCGGCGATCTCGGTCACGACTTTTCTCTCCGTCCTGCCAGCCACATAAGGACAGGGCAGCGGGGCGGTGGTGTAAAAAAACTGCGGGCGGCGTGGGGTTTTGAAATTCATTCGGACGATCCAGGCCGTATGTTCCAGGGTCGCGGGCACCGGGTCAACAGGGATCGCCGCGCCGGTCCAATTACCGGCTGTCCGCAACCCAGGCGCCCAAAGCGCGGCGGCGGACGACGACGAGGCCGCTGGCAAGGTCGTGGACGGTGCGATGCCGGGTCGTGAACAAAGCGATCAGCAGCAGCAGGCCGGAGGTCGCCATCGTGACGTAGAACACCAGGGTGAAGATCAG
>JAYWAX010000368.1:0-4787 GCA_043782125.1 Acetobacteraceae bacterium
GAACCCCTGGGGCCAGATGTGCGTTCTGGTGTTCAATCATTTGTATCCGCCCTTCGACAATCCGAAACTGCGCCGCGCGCTGCTGCCCGCCATCGATCAAAAGGCCTTCATGGAAGCCTATGTCGGCGACCAATCCCGGTTCGCCCGTTACCCCGAAGGCTATTTCGCGCATGACACGCCGATGGCCACTCACGCGGGGTTGGAGGTACTGACGGGACCGCGCGACATGGCGCTGGCCAAACGTCTGATCGTGGAAGCCGGTTATAAAAACGAACGCATCGTCATGTTGTCGCCCACGGATTTCCCGTTACAGGGGCAGTTGGGGCAAATGGCGCGCGGTTTGTTGACCGAGCTGGGATTCAACATCGACTTCATCGAAATGGATTTCGGATCCCAGGTCGTGCGCCGCCAGAACGCCGCGCCGCCGGATAAAGGCGGTTGGAATATTATTCCGCAGACGTGGACTGTGCTGAACTCTTCCAATCCGGGCAACTCCCAGGCTTTGCGGGCCACAGGGAAAACCGGCGGCTTCGGGTGGGCCACCGACGAAACGCTGGAGAAATTGCGCCAGCAGTGGTACGATGCGCCAGATCGCGCATCGCAACTGGCGGCGGCCGAGCAAGTGCAGCGCCGGGGGCTGGAGGTTCTGCCCCAGGTGCCTCTGGGCCGGGTATATCCTCCGGCGGCGTTCCGCGACAATGTGCGGGACATCGTCAAGGCGCCGTACCCGATTTTCTGGGGCGCGCGAAAGGTTTGAACCGCCCGCGCCGCCCGGTTGGCGGCGCCCGGACACGGGGATACCATCCCGCCCACATAAAACAACGGGAGACGAGACCATGTCCGCGCCATACCCAATGCCAAACGGCGATCCGAAAACCCTGGGCTTTGCCAGCAAGCCGCTGGACCACCTGGACGCGCTGATCCGCTCCCATATCGACGAAGGCCGTTACCCCGGCGCACAGATCGCGCTGGCGCGTCACGGCAAGCTCGCGCTGTTCCGCACCTATGGCAACGCGCGGACAGAGGGCGGGATCGTCCCGGCCACGAACGAAACCCTGTTTCTGCTGTTCAGCCAGACCAAGGTTCTCACCTCGTCCTGCGTCTGGACGCTGGTCGAGGAAGGCAAACTGTCGTTCATGGACAAGGTGTCGCTGTTCCTTCCGGAATTCGCCCGGCATGGAAAGGGCGATGTCACAATGCAGCAGGTGATGACGCACACGGGCGGTTTTCCCAGTGGCGACGTGACCCCGGCGACCTGGACCGACCATAAGAAAATGCGCGCGGAGGTCTGCGACTTCTCGCTCGATTGGACACCGGGCTCGAAGCTGCAATACCACCCGCGCGCGGCGCACCTGGTGCAGGCGATGGTGATCGAAGCCGTGACCGGTCAGGATTATCGCGACGCGATCCGCACGCGTGTGTTGGAGCCGTTGGGGTTGGACAACGATATTTTCGTCGGGGTGCCAGAGGCGCGGCAAACCCGCTGCGCCGATACCTATGCGCCGGAGTCCCGGGACAATTCAGCGGCGTTCCGCGCGGCGGGCCTGCCAAGCGGCGGCGGTTTCGCGACCGCGCGGGGCATGGTGGCGTTCTATCAGTTGCTGGGACATGGCGGGCGATTGGGCGATCTGCGGCTGTTCTCGCCGCGGCTGATTTCTTATGTCTCGCGCGGGCATACCGGGGAGATGGGCGACTCCCAAATGGGAGGCATTCCGATGCATCGCGGGCTCGGGCCGCATCAGCGCGGGGACAGCGCGCATATTCGCGGGCTTGGCACGATCGGGGCGCCCAGTGTGTTTGGGCATGGGGGCGCGGCGACGTCGTATTCCTGGGCCGATCCGTCGTCGGGCGTCTCGTTCAGCTATCTGACCAACTACATGCAGCCCGATCCCTGGCACTCGTCCCGCCTGGATCGCGTCGCCAACCTGGTTCATGCGGCGATCGACTGAACCACCCAGCCGCGTTTTGGGTAGGGGAGGGGGCGGAGCTTGTCCCCCTCCCACAACACCCGCCCATCCAGTGCCGCGCCCCAGGCGGAGCCCACGGACATCACCCGCAACCCGTCTTCGGCGTAAGCGTCGGAGGCGACGTGGTGGTGGCCATGCACGATCGTGCGGGCGCCCATGGCGCGGGCGAGTTCCTCCAGCACGGCATTCCCCGCCGGATGGCTGCTGGGGGCTTCGTGCGTGACCAGAATATCGGCTTTCTGGACCGCGAGCGCATCGATATCCTCCGGCCAGATCGCGGCCGTGGACAGCGAATGCGTCAGCGCCGCGCGCTGGTTCAGGCCATAGGCCGGACCAAGCTCCGCCATGTCGTCCCCCAGTTGCGTCCTGTGCGTAAGCCTTGGTTTTTGTGGCGGCGACCAAACCCTGGGACGAAAGGTCCCGCCAAGCCCAGCGATTCGAATCCCCTCGATCTCCCTGACCTGGGCGTGCAACGCGCCCTTGGACGTGATCGGATTGCGCTCTGGCGAGGCGAGGTTCGCCCACATGTCTGGCCCGCCATCGTTGTCATGGTTCCCGTGAATCCAATGCACCGCGATGCCGCGGGCGATAAGCGGCGCGGCCAGCTGGTCCAGCGGCTGGTCGCACTGGATGTCGCCAAGGAGAATGGCGGCTTTGGGGAGCGCGGGGAGAGAGGCGAGGCCGGCTTCGATATGATGCCAGTGCTGGTGAATGTCGCCGATGAAAACGAGGGGCATGCGGTTCCGGATCAGGGTGCGGTCTGCTATCATGGCGCCATGGCCACCGTTCGCAAGACGCCCCGGGTTCGGATGACGCTCGCGGAGTTCCTGAACTGGGAACCGGGGGGCGCGCCGGAGCGTACCTGGCAGTTGATCGATGGGGAGCCGGTGGCCATGGCGCCCGGTGGCCGGGCGCATGGGGCGATTCAAGCGGAGCTTTGCGCGCTGCTGCGTAATCATTTGCTGGAAAATCGTCCGTCCTGCCAGGTGGCCGTCGAGCCGGGGATCGTGCCCAGGATACGCGCGGATCGAAATTACCGTATTCCGGACATCGGGGTCACCTGTGCGCCATTGGCACCGGGACAAATGCTACCGGACCCGGTGTTGCTGGTGGAAATCCTGTCCCCGGGCAATGAGGCCAGTACCTGGTCCAATGTATGGGCTTATGCGTCCATCCCGAGTGTGACGGAAATTCTCGTGGTTCACAGCACGCGGATCGCGGCCGAAGTGTTGCGTCGAGACCCGGACGGGCAGTGGCCTGACGCGCCGCTCCCCGTAGGATCGGAAGACATACTGACGCTGCAAAGCCTCGGTTTCAGCGTCCCGCTGAAGGCACTTTACCGGACAACCTGGATGGCTTCGGCATGAACCCCGCTTTGAACGCCTATGTCGATTTGTTGCGAAAATGGAGCAAGACCATCAATCTGGTCAGCGCCGCCGATCTGGAAGTGGTGTGGCCGCGCCATATCGAGGACAGTTTGCAACTTGGCGAACTCGCCGCGCCCTTGCCCGTGCGCGCCATCGATCTGGGCTCCGGCGCCGGCTTTCCCGGTCTGATCCTGGCCATCGCCTTTGGCATCGAGGTCGATCTGATCGAACAAGACCAACGTAAGGCTGCCTTTTTGCGGGAGGCGGCGATGGTTACGCGCGCGCCCGTGCGGGTCCACGCCGCGAAAATCGAACGCGCGAAGGTGCCGCCCGCGCCGCTGATCGTCAGTCGCGCCTTGGCGCCGCTGCCCATCCTGTTCCGCTTTGCGCATCCGTTTCTGGCCGAAGCCGGTTATTGCCTGTTCCACAAATCCACTGCGGTCGAGGCGGAAATCGCCGCTGCCGCCAAACGCTGGACCATGGATATCGCCCGCTTCCCCAGCAAAACCGATCCCAACGGCGTCATTCTCCGCGTCGAGAACCTCCACCCGAAGGCCTGATTTGGCGTTGGCCTGGTGTGTTTGTAGACTGGCGCCGCCGAGATCGACGAGGGGTTCCAAGACCGATGAACGACAATGCGAGGCCTGATCCGCAGGCTGTGCTCGATGGCCTGCAAAGCCAGGCTATCCGCCATGAAACGCCCTGCGGCGAGGGACGGATGGTCTGGCACGAATGGGACAAATCCGGCGGAACACTGCCGGTTGCGGTGCTGTTCCATGGCGGCGCCGGATCGTGGCGGCACTGGGTGCGCACCGTTCCCGTGCTGATGGAGACCTACCGCGTGCTCGCACCCGACCTGCCGGGTCTCGGCGAGTCCGACTTCCCCCCCGATGGCGAGGACGCCAACGCGATCGCAACGATCGTCGCCGACGGCATCGCGCAAATCGTTGGTGCCACCACGACATATGACGTCGTGGGATTTTCCTTCGGCGGCACCATGGCCTCCTGCGTCGGCGCGTTGCGTGGAAATGTCGTGCGTTCCGTGACCATCATCGGCTCCGCCGGCGTTGGCGGGCAGGCCAATCTGGGCTCCGCGGTGCGGTTGGAAAAAGTGCGGCATCTGGAAGGGCAGGAGCGGCACGATACGCACCGGATCAATCTCAATCGGTTGATGATCGCCGATCCAGCGAAAATTGACGATTTGTCCATCGTCATTCAGGACTGGAACACGATCCGCTCGCGGTTGAAGACGCCGGCCATTTCCCGCAGCGGGGCGATTATCAAGGCAATCGACGCGCTGACCGTGCCGCTGAACGGCATGTGGGGCGAACTCGACGCGCCCGCCAATCCCAAGGGGCCGGAACGGGTCGCGGCGTTGAAAGAACGCAAGCCCGGCGCCGATATCCGCCTGGTGCCGAAAACCGGCCACTGGGCTGCTTACGAATCGCCGGAA
>JAYWAX010000369.1:0-4782 GCA_043782125.1 Acetobacteraceae bacterium
GGAAGCCGATGCGCACCGACATAGGACGCCGTACCGCTTTGGGAGCCCTCGCCGCCGGCGCGATGGTCCGTTCCGCCGCCGCCGAGGCCGAGCCGATCAGGATCGGGTTCGCCGAGGCCATGACCGGGAGCCTTGCCGCGATCGGGAAATCCGGCATTGTCGCGACGCAAATATGGGCCGAGGCGATCAACGCCAAAGGCGGACTTCTGGGGCGCCAGGTGAAGCTGATTTTTTACGACAATCAGAGCAATCCGGCCAAAGTGCCCGGTCTTTACGTGAAACTTCTGGATGTCGACAAGGTGGACATCGTTATGTCAGGCTATGCCACGAACATGGCCGTGCCGGCGATGCCGGTCGTCATATCGCATAACAAGCTGTACATGAGCCTGTTCTCTTTGGCCACGAATTCCGAGTTTCATTACGATCGCACGTTCGCGATGATCGCCACCGGACCGGATCCGAAAAAAGCTTTCTCGCAGGGGTTTTTCGAAATCGCCGCGGCGATGAAACCGCGGCCGACGACTCTGGCGATCGTTGGCGCCGACGCGGAATTTCCGCGCAATGCGACCGACGGGGTGCGGCAGAACGCGGCCACCATGGGGCTGAAAATCGTTTACGATAAAAGCTATCCGCCCGCGACCAACGATTACGCGCCGATCGTGCGCGCGGTCCGCGCCACAAACCCCGAAGTGGTCTACGTCGCGTCCTATCCCTCCGATACCGCCGGTATCCTGCGGGCTGCGGCGGAAATGGGGTTTTCATGCCGGTTGTTCGGCGGGGCCCTGGTGGGTGCTTCTACGGCGGCGATGAAAACGCAGTTGGGGCCGTTGCTGAACGGCACCGTCATCATCGAGCAATGGGTGCCGGCGCCGAAACTGCAAACACCGGACGTCATGAATTTTCTGAAAACCTACCGCGCCCGCGCTGCCTCCGAAGGTGTCGATCCGCTGGGTGTTTTCCTGCCGCCGTTCGCGTTTGCGCGCATGCAGGTGATCGAACAGGCGGTCGCTGCCGTCGGATCGCTGGACGATGCGAAACTGGCGGCGCACCTGAAAGCCAATACATTTAAAACGGTCGTCGGAAATATCGCCTATGGGAAAGACGGCGAATGGGCGGAACCCAGATTGCTCTGGACACAGTTTCGCAACATTAAAGGCTCCGATCTGGCACAGTTCGAAACGACCGAGACGGAAGCGGTGCTGCTGCCGGAAGCGGTGAAAACCGGCGAACTGATCGAACCCTTCGTGGCGGGCCGGTAAGCGGAGCCCAGGCGGTTCCACACTTACCGATTGCCGAGACTCGGCGGGGCGTGCCAGGACTGCGCTCATGTTTACGCGCCGCATCGCCATCGCCACCGGGTTAACCGCCGCACTGGCGCATCCTGGGCTTGCCGCTGGCAATTTTCAGAGTTTCGTCGCAGGTGTTTACGCGGAGGCCGGGGCCGCCGGGATCCGCCGCGACGTGTTGGATGCCGCCTTCGCCGGGGTGGTACCGAACCAGTCGGTCATCGACAAGGACCGCCGCCAAGCGGAGTTCAGCATGACCTGGACCCGGTATCGCGGTCTGGTGATCAGCGACAAGCGCATCGCCAACGGCCGCGCCGCCATCGCGCAGAACCGGGATTTGTTCGCGCGGGTCGAAAGCCGTTATGGCGTGGCGGCGAACGTGATCGCAGGAATCTGGGGGCTCGAATCGAGTTTCGGCACAACCCAGGGCGATTATAAGGTCATCGAGTCGCTGGCGACCCTGGCGTGGGAGGGGCGGCGCGCGGCGTTCTTCCGCACCGAATTGATCGCGGCGCTGAAAATTCTCAACAATGGCGATATCGCGGCGGCCCGTATGTTGGGGTCGTACGCGGGCGCGATGGGACAGCCGCAATTCATGCCGACCAGCTATTTGCGGCTTGCGGTGGATTTCGACGGCGATGGGCGGCGCGACATCTGGAACAGCAAAGCCGATGTACTGGGCTCGATTGCCAATTATCTGGCGAAAAGCGGCTGGCGCGCGGGCGAAACCTGGGGACAGCCGGTGTCGATTCCGGCGGGCGTGCCCGCGGCGGGCCGCGATTCGAAACGATCGTTGGCTGAATGGGCGCGTCTTGGCGTGAAACCGGTTTCTGGGCGCTGGTCTGCCCCGGGCGAAACGGCGGCGGCGTTGCTGGCCCCGGACGGGGCGGGCGGCGAGACATTCATGGTGTTCAATAATTTTGCGGCAATACGGCGCTACAACCCCTCCGATTTCTACGCGATCGCGGTGGGGTTGATCGGCGATTGGGTCATGAGTTGAACAAGGAGGCTGTCCGATGAAATTTTCGCGCCGTCTCGCGATAACGGCCGCCCTGACGGGCCTGCCGGTCCTGGCATCCGGCGCGTTCGCCGCGCGCCCAAAAGCCAAGGCGAAGGATCCGGTGCCCACGGGCTCGCCGGGGGAGACGCCGCTTGGCCCCTTGGATACGGCCGCGAAATGGGCGTTCGTGCAGGATTTCACCACCGGCGCGGTGCTGCTGGACAAACGCGCCGACGAACAGATGCCGCCGTCGTCGATGACCAAGCTCATGACCATGTATCTGGTCTACGAGCGGTTGAAAAAGGGTCAGATGAAACTGACGGACACGCTGACGGTGTCGGCCAAGGCCGCCGCGATCGGCGGTTCGCGGATGTTTATCGAAGTGGGCAAACAGGTCATGGTGGAAGACCTGATCCGCGGCGTGATCGTGCAATCCGGTAACGATGCTGCGGTGTTACTCGCGGAAGCCGTGGGTGGGACGGAAGAGCGTTTCGCGGAGGCGATGAACGCGAAGGCGCGGGAACTCGGTATGACCCGTTCGGTGTTCCGCAATGCGACCGGCTGGCCCGATCCGGAGCAATTCATGAGCGTGCGCGACATCGCGACACTCGCCCGCCGGATCATTCTGGATTTCCCGGAATATTACAAATACGACTCCGAGAAATCTTTTAAATACAACAATATCGATCAGCCGAACCGGCATCCCATGGTGCAGGCGGGTACGGCGGATGGATTGAAAACGGGTCACACCGATGCTGGCGGGTTCGGCCTGGCTGCCAGCGCGCAGCGGGACGGGCGGCGGATGATCATGGTGCTGAACGGCATGAAATCCATGCACGAACGCGCCGTCGAATCGGATCGCATGATGAACTGGGCTTTTGCTAACTTTGAGAATGTCACGCTTTTTTCCGCAAACGAGGTCATCGACAACGTGCCGGTCTGGCTTGGCACCGATAAGACGGTGCCGATGGTCGGCGGGCGCGATCTGGTGGTGACATTGCCAAAATCCTGGCGCCAGACAGCGTCGATCGCTGTGCGGTTCGACACGCCGTTGCAGGCGCCGGTGACGCGCGGGCAGACCGTGGGAACGCTGACGCTGCGGGGCCAGGGTGTCCCCAGCATGGACGTGCCATTGCTGGCGGGGATCGATGTGCCGCGGTTGAGCCTGCCCATGCGCGGGCTCGCGGTCGTTTCGCGTTATATTTCCGGCGGCTGACATGGCCCGCGGACGCCTGATAACGCTGGAAGGCGGGGAGGGCGCGGGGAAATCGACGCAGGCGCGGTTACTCGCGGAGTTGCTGTGCGCGGAAGGATTCGCGGCCGTTCGCACGCGCGAACCCGGCGGCGCGCCCGGCGCGGAATTCTTGCGTGGCGTGTTGTTGTCGGGCCAGATCGATTGGTGCGCCATGGCGGAAACGATGCTGCATGTCGCCGCGCGGATCGAACACATCGCCAAAACGATACGCCCGGCGATTGAGGCCGGAAGCTGGGTGGTGTGCGACCGCTTTCATGATTCGACAATGGCTTATCAGGGCTATGGGCTTGGGGTGGATCGCGAAACGATCGCGGCTCTCGGCGGCATGATCGGGATCGTGCCGGATCTGACGCTGGTCTTGGACGTGCCGCGCGACGTGGCGATCGCGCGGCTGCGGGCGCGCGGCGGCGGCGACGATCGTTACGAACGCCTGAACGAGGATTTCCATGCTCGCGTCAATGCCGGGTTTCGCGAAATCGCGCGCGCCCCCCGGCATGTGCTGGTGGACGCGAGCGGCGATGTGGAGGCGGTGCGCGCGGCGATCGCGGCAGCGGTTCAGGATTTGGTCCGCTCCGCGCGCGGCCCATAGGTTTTGAAGCGTTCGATGGCGGCGGTAATTTCGTCGTTTGACAGCAGGCGCGGCATGCCGGCAGCGCGCGCCAGCAGATATTGCCGGCACAGAGATTCCAGCAGAATGGCACGGGATAAAGCTTGTTCCGTGCCGGTTCCGTAAACCAGCATGCCGTGATTCGCGAGCAGGCAGGCGGAGCGGCCGCGCAGAGCGTCCAGCGCCACCTCGGCCAATTCCGTTGTTCCGAAGGTGACATAAGGCGCGCAGCGGACGTTGGCGCCGCCGAATTGCACGACCATGTAATGGAAGGGCGGGAGGTCTTCGTTCAGGCATGCCAGCGCCGTGCAGGCATCGGCATGGGTGTGAATCACGCATCCCGCGTCGGGGACACTTCGATAAATCGCGGCGTGCATGTCCCATTCGCTCGACGGCACCGCTTTGTTCAGCCGCGTTCCGTCCAGCGCGACCGCCGCCATGTCGCGCGGTTTTACCCCGCCCGGCGAACCGCCGGACGGGGTGATCGTCATGCCCTTTTTCGATCGTGTGCTGACATTGCCGGAACTACCGGCGATCAGTCCGATGTCGAAAAGGCGGTTGTAGAGACGTAACGCGCTCACATCAAAATCACGCCTTTGCCGTCGGACTGCTTGTCGAACAATTTGTAAGCCTC